>JAZRAY010000195.1:0-3997 GCA_045634805.1 Succinivibrio sp.
CTTTAAAATCAGAGTCGACTGCAAAAAATGCTTTATGCATATTCTCACCGAATAACTACAAATAATCAGTAATCATATGTCATTTGCTGAAGATAACAAAGATACCAAAGACTATATTCATCCGTCGATGCAGGATGTGGAGAGCTTTATCGGAGATAATGGCTCATTCAAATCCTCTGTTGAGGGCTTCCGTGTAAGATCTGGCCAGATAAAGATGGCAAAAAACTGGCAGCAGTCTCTGCGCAACAGTGAGCTTATTGTCTGCGAGGCTGGTACCGGTACAGGAAAGACCTTTGCCTATCTGATTCCTGCTCTGCTCTCAGGAAAGACCGTGGTTATCTCAACCGCCTCAAAGGCTCTGCAGGATCAGCTTGTAGAAAAGGATCTCCCTGCAGTTTTCTCTTTGTTGAAGCTTACACCTTCTTTTATGGCTCTAAAGGGCTTTTCAAACTACCTGTGTCTTAAGAAATACCATGAGGAATGCTCAAGATTTCTGAATAAGACTGCTCTTAAATTTGATGAGTCAAATCTTGAGAAGAGTGATGGTGTGGATGAGGGCATGCTTGATGATAACAAGCCAAGCGAGGAGTCTTTAAACGAGAATGCCATAACTGAAGAGGTTTTAGCAAAGCTTGAGCTTCTGATTCAGAACGCTAATTTTCAGATTGAAAAGGATCTGCCTAACATCGATTTTGTGGAGGTAAACTCCAAGTTTCCTCCTGCTGTGACCAGACGTGTTACCTGTGCTCCTGAATGGTGTTCCAAAAAGCGCTGTCCGTATGCAGATGAGTGTTTCCCTTATCTTGCAAGAGAAAAGGCTATCCGTACCAAGGTTGTGGTAATCAATCATTCTCTGTTCTTTGCAGATATGTTTATCGATGATCCTTTCTCAGCTTTATCTCCTGCAATTCTGCTGCCTAAGTTCCGTTCCATCATCTTTGATGAG
This sequence comes from Succinivibrio sp., assembly GCA_045634805.1. Taxonomy (GTDB): domain Bacteria; phylum Pseudomonadota; class Gammaproteobacteria; order Enterobacterales; family Succinivibrionaceae; genus Succinivibrio. Next base: position 947 of record JAZRAY010000195.1, read on the forward strand.
GCCCATGAATTACCTGCAATCGGAAGAGAGCATATGTCTGAAACCATTGGTTCTTCAGATTTAGAGAAGCTCAAAGAGGACTTAAACTATATAAGAAAAAATGCAGTCATTCCTTATCGTCCTTTTGAAGACTGGTTTCACCGACTGCACAAGGTTTATGCCGAGATTTTCTCCTACCTCTCAACTGCAGAGGCAGGGGGAACAAACAAGCGAAACTTCCTTTTCTATAAATACGATGACTATGATGAGAATAACCGTGATCCTTTTGTTGAGTATCATCAGGTTAACAGGGAATTCCGTATGCTCATGGTCAATCTGTACAAGGAGCTTACTGAATACAGGAAGTTCATTCTGGACAATGTCGATTTTGACGAGGAGTTTTTTGATAAGGTTGCCTCCTTCATTAAAGGAAAGATTGAAACTCTGGTAAGTCTGATGAAGCTTGATGACAGAAAGGATCCTAAGAATATCTACTATGGTAAATACGTAGGTACTGTTGAGGTTCAGCGCAAGACCTTCAAACTAAGCCTTACACCACTTGAGATTTCAGGCATCTTCGGCAGCTATCTTGATAACTGCTACAGCAGTAATATCGGTGTGCTGATGACCTCTGCCACACTGGCTGTAAATCATAAGTTTGACAAGTTCCTAAATGACATAGGTGCCCCTGAAGAAACTCATACTCTTGAGGTTGAAAGCTCCTTTGACTACAGTCGTCAGGCAGGACTCTATCTTGATGGCAATTTCCCGCCTCACGATGATCCTGATCGAATCGATAAGATTGTAGATATACTCGAGCCAGTAATAAATCAGGTAAAGGGCGGCATCTTCTTTCTTACAACCTCACGTGATGCCTTATCCAAGGCTACAACCGCCTTAAGACGTAAGCTTGGAAAAAAGAGAAAGATCTTCTCTCAAAACGAGAAGCTTTCAAATTCCGATATGCTTTTAAAGTTCAAGAAGGATGGTCATGCCATACTGGTTGGAACTTCATCCTTCTGGGCCGGCGTGGATGTGCCTGGACAGGCCTTATCTCTGGTAATCATTGATAAGCTTCCTTTTGAGAATATCTCTGATCCGATTTTCAAGGCCCGCTGTGATTTCTTTGATGCCAGAGTCCAGAAAAGAGGTGCCAGCTTTGTAAAGATCTCCGTACCTGAGGCTGTTATTGATTTAAGACAGGGCGTAGGTCGTCTTATCAGACATGAGAAGGATGTTGGTGGTCTTATTATCTGTGATCCTAGAATCGTCAATAAAGGCTATGGTTCTCAGTTTGTAAAATCGTTGCCGAATATGGCAATTTACAATAATCTTGAGGACTTTAAATCATTTTTAAAAACTCTTGACGAAAGTGGTAAAATTCAAGGCCAATAATATATAACTGTTCACCAGGAATGCTTTTTTATGAAACTAATTGCTATTGATACTTCAACTGAAAACTGCTCTGTTGCTCTGTTAAATGAAGACAGAATTGCCTTCAAGTCTGAAGTTGCTCCTCAGAAGCATGCTGAAATTGTTCTAGAAATGCTGGATACAATCTTAAAGGATAATTCCTTATCAAAGGATGATCTTGATGGTCTTGTTTTAGGTATTGGTCCTGGCTCTTTCACTGGTGTTCGTATTGCCGCATCAACCGTTCAGGGCTTAGCTCTGGGCCTGAATCTTAAGGTTGCCAAAATTACGTCATTGGAGGCTCTTGCTATTGAGGCTCTGTCTAAGGCTTCTGCCTCATATGTTGTTTCCTCAATCGACGCTCGCATGGGCGAGGTTTATATTGCTGTCTACAAGGTAGAAGGCAGTTCACTGTCTTTACTGTCAGAGGAAAAGGTATTAAAGCCAGAGGAGGCTGTTGCCTTCTTCAAAGAGAATGTAGGTGACTGTGAGGATGTAATCTGTGCTGGCTCTGGTGTTGATATCCTAAAGAAAGCTGGCATGAATGACTATCCTAAGCATGCCGACTTCCCTCAGGCTCAGTTCCTTTTAAACAAGGGCGCTGAACTGTTCTCATTAGGTAAGGTTGTTGATCCTGAAGAGGCTCTTCCTTTATACGTAAGAAATGAAGTTACCTGGAAGAAGGTTTCAGAGCAGTAAAAAATAATTCCTAACTCCTTGTAAAAAGGAATAATTACTAATTAGCGTAAAGTGTGATCCTGACCTAAAATTAATACAGTTGAACGTTATTGTTCATCCGTACCTGTTCGTGTTAAATTTTTGAGGTTCAAATGGCTATATCTAATGTTGTTGACTCTTCAAGATTTCAGATCATTCAGAGCCACACAAATCGTCAGAGACTTGACGAGCAGATTAACCGTAATGATGAGGAGAATAATTCTTCTGTAAAAGTTCAGCAGACTTTATCCGTAACACCAAAGGTTCAGGGTAAAGAACACGAGGATAATTACGCTGAGGCCAGAGAGGAGCTTGGATTTACCCAGAAAGCTACCAAGAGTAAGGCTAGTGCATACAGCAGTGTGCAGAATCAGGACAGACGCGAGGCTATTTCAGAACAGTTAGGTGTGTCTGTATACGCTTAAGTAGGAATTACTTTTCAGAAATAACATAATTAGCATCCCAGTGGTGCTATTTTTTTTTGCCGTTAACCTTTTCCCCTGTATACCGCAGATAGGATCTGCGGTATTGAAAGGGAGAGATATCTAACATTAGCTCAGGCTTTAACCGCCAAGCAGACTTAAAGCAATCTGTGGACGCTGGTTAGCCTGTGTCAGAACTGTGGTTGCAGCCTGCTGAGTAATGGTCTGAGCAGACAGGTTAGCAGCTTCCTCAGCATAGTCAGCATCACGGATACGTGATCTTGCATCAGAAACATTCTCATGTGTAACTTCCTGGTTACGTATGGTAGATTCCATACGGTTCTGCAGAGCACCAAGAGCAGCACGGTGAGTATCAACCACGTTAATAATCTTATCAATAGCAGCAATGGTAAGTTCTGCAGTTTCCTGAGTTATAACCGAGAACTGATCTATTCCATTTGCTCTTGCAAGACCTGTTGTGGAGGTAGATAGAGTGTTACCAAAGGTAATAGCATTACCT
>JAZRAY010000196.1:0-8406 GCA_045634805.1 Succinivibrio sp.
AGATCAACGCCTACAGGAACATATCCCTGAGAAATAAGCATTGAGTATAAAGACAGCTCGCCTTCGTTTAGCTTTTGAGAATTGTCTGCCATTGAATAGCTCCATTGTTGTTTGTTAAACAATCACACTATTCAATTTAAAGATTCGGCCTAGGATTGAAACTTAAGACTGAATAATGCGGCTCAAGGAAGTACCGTTCATATTTTTCCTTGTCACCACATCATTCCCTAAGCAGAGAAATAGTCGTTAAATTCAGCTTGTTTCTCTTTGATTATGGAGAAATGAGTTTTTGGAGTACAATACACCTCCAAAAATAAAGAGGTATTTGGCGGAATATGGAAGTAAAAAAAGACTATTCATATATAGATGGAAGAAGAGATGTTGTTTATGATTCTTCTTTTCCTGAATTTAAGGACTCAATTAAGGCTGTAGTTTTTGATCTCGATGGTACTTTAACAGATAGTATCTCTCAGATTATCGACTGCACACACAAGTCCTTTTCTCTTTTAAGTCTGCCTCTGCCAGATGAAAGAGAAATTATGAGTACCATTGGTCTTGAGCTTAGTGAAGGAATTAAGCAGTTACTTCCTGAAGAGAAAAAGCCTGAATATAAGAAAATTACCTCTTTCTACAGAGATGTTTATCTACAGTCCCCAGAGCTTCAGATTGATACACTCTTTGATGGTGTTGAATCACTGATGAAGAAACTCAGAGATAAAGGGCTGAAGATTGGTTATGCCTCTGGTCGTTCAACTGCAGGCATCAAGAAAACTCTGGATGCGACAATTCTTGGCGATTACTGTGATGCCATCTGTGGTGGTTCTGAAATTCCAAAGCCAAATCCTGAGATGATGAATCTGATGGCAAAAAGACTTGGTATTTCTTCAGAGAGCATCTTAGGTGTTGGTGACTCATCTTTAGACATCAAGATGTTTATTGATGCCAACAACAGATCGCTAGGCGTTCAGACTGGTGTGTGGAGCGGTGATGCCTTATTCTCACTTAAGCCAGATATGATTCTTCCATGCGTATCTGATATGGAAAAATACATCGACCTTATCTAGAAAAAAAATACTCACGTTATCGTGAGTATTTAATATATCTTCTTAATTCTTTATTCTACTCGTCGCAGATAATATCGTTAACAGCACCATGTCCTGCTATATATAAAGGAAACTCATTGGTGCTTCTGTCTGGCAGTGAAAGAATGTTCACCTTGCACTTTGGCTTTACTGATTCAAGTTTCTTTCTGTCATAGTAAAGACTGTCTATAACGTTGAAATCCAGAATTACAGCTCCGGTAGCTGCTGTGTAGAAGAGGTTGCCTCTGAAATCCTTTGAGACAACATCAACAGGAACCCCCTCAAGAACCAGAGGCATCTGAGCCAGTTCTGATGCCAGAGAGTTAACTGTTCTGTTATCCGCAATCTTTGAAAGCTGCTTGAAATTCAGATAAATTCCAACATAGCTTGAGTTTTTTGCATTGTCATTTAGATTAACTGTGACTGATGAAGAGCCATCATAGTTTTCTGTAGTGATGATGCCAACGGTTGGCTCTTTGATGGTTCCATTCATGGCAGCACTTCCGTTTGGATAGATTACTGCTGTTGACTGGAATTTCTTTCTCTGACTTAAATCCTTTGCAATGATCTGCTTTAGTGATACTCCATAAACCTCACCTTTACCAAGTATCACCTGGTAAACACCATAGTGTTTGGTTTCGAATCTTGCTTCAATTGTGTAAGCGTAAGCACTACCAATGGTGTAGAAGGCACATACACACATTGTGATGAAAGATTTTATAGACATGAATCCACCTTAAATCAGACATTCCCTTATTCTAGTGTATACTGTTAACTCAAAAATATTCAGAATTTGTATCAAATTTTAATAAATTTTAGGTAGATATCATGGCGGAATTAGCCTTTAGCGAAGTAGTTAATTTTGAAAAACTTGTTGCAAATAATGCAGAGTACAAAACAAAAATCGATCCTTCCTATTTACCAAGACTAGCTGAGGCTTGCAGCTGTATTCTTCAGCCAGTAGATGTTGAGTTTAAGTTCTACGAGGATCTCCAGGGCTTAAGAACCATTGAAGGTTCTTTTAATGCCAAGGTTCGTTTTGTATGTCAGAGATGCCAGAAAGAGTTTGACAAGGAAATTACAGGAAGCTTTATTTCAACCTGTGATGAAGAAAAAGCCAGAAGTCTTAAACTAGATGAAAAGCTTGATATTGTCGAGCTTAATGAGGATGGTTCCTTTAATCTTCTGTCATTTTTAGAAGACTGTATACTGCTTGAGATTCCTTACATCACATCTCATGATGAGGATGATCCTGAGTGTGTAAGTTCAGATGACAGCTGGTCATTTGGCGAGCTTCATGAGGATGCAAGCAAGAATCCATTTTCGGCTCTTGCAGATTTGAAAGATAAACTGAAAAAATAGTTTTTTTTCGTTTAATTTCTTTATTTTATAAGGTGTTTATAAAGCTTAAAATATTGTTATAAAGTTTTTTGCTTGAAAATAATATTTATAGCAAGTATAATACCGCGATTAGTGCCACAGAAGGTGGTTAAAGTTTGTTAAAAATCAGAGAAAGCGGGGCATTTAAGGTCTCCGCAATGAAGTAAATTTTAGGAGACAATAAAAATGGCTGTTCAGCAGAACCATAAGTCCCGTTCACGTCGTGACATGCGTCGTTCACACGATGCTTTATCAGCAATGCAGTTATCAATCGATAAGACTTCTGAGGAAGTTCATATTCGTCACAATATCACCAAGGGTGGTTACTACCGTGGTGAGAAGTTAAACTTAACTCCTGCAAAGCCAATCGAGTCTAAGTAATAACTTTATTTTAGTTGTCGATAAGATTCTTATCAGTATGAATTTATGGAGAAGGGCATAGGGACACAGTCTCTACGCCCTTTTTGAATTGTGAATAACGATACAAATATTACTGTTGCCCTTGATGGAACCGGCGGCGATAACGTCGATGCCAAGACAGTTGCTAGCGCTGTTCGCTTTGCACTGGTTCTATATCCAAACATAAAGATAAAGGTTTATGGATCTCAGAAGCTTAAGGTTGCCTTAGCTTTCGAGAAAGTTGATTCTAGCAGATATGAATTCATTGATGCTCCAGAATGCATTCCTCAGGATGAGGATCCTAGAGCCGTTTTGGAAGGTTACCGCACATCCGCTATGCGTCGAGTTATTGAGGCTGTTAAGAATAAAGAAGCTGATGTTGCTGTCTCAAGTGGTGGCACAGGACCGTTAGTAAGCCTTTCACGCCATATTCTTGGAACCATAGGCGGATTAAGACCTGCATTATGTGCAAAGATCCCTGCCGGTCCATCTAAATATTCTCTAATGCTGGATCTTGGAGCCAACGCTTCAAGTAATGCTAAGGATCTTCATGATTTCGCCTTTTTAGGTCAGGCAGCTTACCAGTGTTTCTACAATGTTTCCAAACCTAGAGTCTGTGTTCTGAATGTTGGAAGCGAGAGAAACAAGGGCAGTGCTCTGGTTAAAGAGGCTCGTGATCTTATTGAGCAGGATCGTCTTTTAAACTGCTACGGCTTTGTTGAGGCTGACAAGCTGTTTACTGATGATGCTGATGTAATTGTTACTGATGGCTTTACCGGCAATGTAGCATTAAAGGCTGCAGAAGGTGTTGCCTCTGCATTCCTGAATGCACAGGGAATGAAGAAGTTTTTCTCAAAGCTTGCAAGACCAGAATGGCTTCAGCCTTGGCAGTACAATGGCTCTGTTCTTCTTGGTGTTGACGGACTTGTCATCAAGAGTCACGCCAGTGCAGGAAAGGAAGCTGTTGCAGTTGCTCTTGTTGAGGCAGCAAAGACTGCTCAGTTGAATCTGGTTGAGTCTATTAAAGAAAAGCTACAGTAAACTTTTAGCGATACCAACATATAAACTCAGTAATTTTTCTAACGTTTTTGTTTGTTTTTAATGAATAAGTAAAAAATCCTTAGATTTTTAGGAAATTTTATTTATTCTTGATAAAATACCAAAATTGTTTTTGTAGAAATTGGAGAATTCTTTGTTTACTCGAATTCTTGGAACAGGTAGTTATTTACCTGAACAGGTGCGTACCAACGCAGATTTGGAAAAGATGGTTGATACCTCTAATGAGTGGATCATTGAACGCACCGGTATAAGTGAGAGACGTATTGCAGCTCCAGATGAGACTGCTGCTTCTATGGGCGCAATTGCTGCTAAGAGAGCTATCGAAGCTGCCGGCATTGATGTTGGTGAGATTGATCTTGTTATATGTGCTACCACATCTGCTCAGTACGCATTCCCTTCTGCAGCCTGTGAGATTTCAGGACTGCTGGGTATTAAGGATAGACCTGCTTTCGATTTAGCTGCAGCATGTTCTGGTTTCAGCTATGCCTATTCAGTCGCTCATTCAATGATTATTTCAGGTCAGGCAAAGAAAGTTCTGATTGTTGCCGCTGATTTAATGTCACGTGCATGTGACCCAACTGATAGAACCACAATTATTCTATTTGGTGATGGTGCTGCCGCTTGTGTTTTAGGTGAGTCTGAAACAGAGGGTACTATCACTACTCACATTTCAGCAGATTCAAAATTCGGACCATTGCTATCATTACCATACGCTAAGCGCGGAAATGTTACCGGTGATGATTCATGGTTATACATGAAAGGTAATGATGTATTCAAACATGCAGTTACTGTTTTAGCTTCTCTGGTTACTACAACCTTAGAGAAGGGTAATATGACTGCAGCTGATCTTGATTTCCTTGTTCCTCATCAGGCTAATTTAAGAATCATTGCAGCTACAGCAAGAAAGCTTAAGCTTGATATGGACCATGTGATTGTTACACTGGATAAACAGGGTAATACATCAGCTCCTTCAGTTGGTCTTGCTTTAGATGAAGGTATTCGTTCCGGCAAGATTAAGAGAGGAGATATCCTTTTACTAGAATCCTTTGGTGGTGGATTTACCTGGGGTTCTGCACTGGTTCGTTACTAGTTTTCCATCAAAATGACTTTTGCCTTAGAGATAGGCAATGACAGTTTTTATTTTGAAAAAAAGTTTTTCTTAAATTCAGGAGATTCTTTATGAAGAAATTTGCAGCAGTTTTTCCAGGTCAGGGCTCCCAGAGCGTTGGAATGTTTGCGGATTTTATGGATAATGAAATCGTTAAGGCAACATATGCTGAGGCAAATGAGGCTTTAGGTTATGATCTTCAGGCAGTTACCTTAAATGGTCCTGATACTGAACTTAACAAGACTGAAGTAACTCAGCCTGCAATCTTAACTGCTTCTGTTGCTGCATTTAGAGTTTTAATGTCAAAGTCTGAAAAACCTGTTGCTCTAGCAGGCCATTCTTTAGGCGAGTACAGTGCACTTGTTGCTGCTGGCGTTATTGATTTTAAAGATGCTGTTAGACTAGTAAGACTTCGTGGTCAGGCAATGCAGGAGGCTGTACCAGCAGGCGTTGGCGCTATGGCAGCTATTCTTGGTATTGATGACAATGCAATTATCGAGACCTGTGCAAAGGTATCAACAGATTCTGAAAAAGTATGGGCAGCAAACTTCAATACTCCAGGTCAGGTTGTAATTTCTGGTAACAAGGCAGCTGTTGATAAGGCCTGTGCAGAATTTACTGCAATGGGTGCTAAGAGAGTTGTTCCTCTGGCTGTTTCTGCTCCATCTCACTGTCCTTTAATGCAGCCAGCTGCTGACAGATTGGCTGAGGCTTTAAAGTCAATCAAGATTAACGATGCATCTATTCCTGTATATGTTAATGCTTTAGCTAAGCCATTAACCAAGGCTTCAGATTTAGTTGATGCTCTAGTTAAGCAGTTAACCATGCCAGTTCGCTGGGTTGAAACTGTTCAGGCTTTAAAGGCTGACGGTGTTGAAGCTCTTGTAGAGTGTGGTCCTAACAAGGTTCTATGTGGTTTAAACCGTCGTATCGACAAGACCTTAGGCAGCGCAAATATCTGCAACGAGCAGACCTTAGAAAAAGCTTTAGAAGAATTAGCATAGGAAGTAGATTATGTTTAATTTAGATTTTTCTGGAAAGATTGTTTTAGTTACCGGTGCATCACGTGGTATCGGTAAAGGTATTGCACAGGCATTTGAGCAGTTAGGTGCAACTGTATACGGTACTGCAACCTCAGAAAAGGGTGCAGCTGGTATTACTGAGTATCTTAACGGTCACGGCAAGGGCTTCGTTATGAACTCTCTTGACAAGCAGACTGTTGAAGACTGTTTCAATGCTGTTGTTGCTGATGCAGGTACCTGCCCAGATATTATCATTAACAATGCCGGTATTACCCGTGATACCTTATTCATGAGAATGAAGGATCAGGACTGGTCAGATGTTTTACAGTGCAACCTGTTTGCATGTGTTCAGATGTGTAAGCTTGCAATCGGTCCTATGATGAAGAAGAGAGCTGGTAGAATCATCAATATCTCTTCAATCGTAGGTCAGGATGGTAATGCTGGTCAGTGTAACTATGCTGCTGCAAAGGCTGGTTTAATCGGCTTTAGCAAGTCATTAGCAAAAGAAGTTGGTTCAAGAGGCATTACAGTTAACTGTATCGCTCCAGGCTTCGTAGCTACTGATATGACTGCAGCATTAAATGAGGAGCAGTTAAAGGCTTGGACCAATTCAATTCCTTTAAAGAGAGCTGCTTCTGTTGATGATATTGCAGGTGCTGCAGTATTTTTAGCATCAGATTTAGCTGCTTATATCACTGGTTCTACCATTGATGTAAATGGTGGTCTACACTGCAACTAATTGATACTTATGCATATTTGTGAATTAAATTACTTTTTGTATATTTTATTCTAATTTTTACTACCAAAAGTCATTTAAAACATATATAATTGCATGTAGTTTTGTTTGGGTCCTAGCATTGGGCTGGGGCGTTTTTTTTAAGTAAAGGGACAGCGCTGCCTTTGCAGCCTGGTCAAGGAAAAAAATGAGCAATATTGAAGAGCGCGTAAATAAAGTTATCGTTGACACATTAGGCGTTAAGCCTGAGGATGTTGTACCTGAGGCATCATTCGTTGATGATCTTGGCGCTGACTCACTAGATACCGTAGAGCTTGTAATGGCTTTAGAGGAAGAGTTCGGTACCGAAATCCCTGATGAGGAAGCTGAGAAGATCACTACCGTTCAGGCCGCAATCGATTACATCAACAACAATCAGTAATAACTGGTCGGTGTTGAATTTTAAGGGTGAATTATATTCATCCAATATTTAAACATTTAAAGTGGACTGGAGATGCTAAACATCTCCATTCTTTTTAGAAGATTTTGTATCACCTTTTATAAAGCTTACAAAGGATTCATCTGGTTATACCAGATCTTTGAATGTTGATACGGTTATGATTCTGTCATAACCAAAGAATTCATGACGGAAACAATCCCGTCTAAAGCGTAAGGGAAATTAATATCCCTACGTTGAGTCAATTATCAGGCTTTTAATGCTTGTTATTCGGTAATTTATTACCGATGTAGTTCACAAATCAATAACGGAGATCCAACGGTGCAATTACGTAGGGTTGTAGTTACCGGAATGGGTATGTTAAGCCCAGTTGGCGGTACTTTAGAAGAATCATGGAAAAATTTATTAGCTGGTAAGAGCGGTATCACTACTGTTGAACATTTTGATACTTCAGATTTCTCTGTAAAGATTGCCGGTTTAGTAAAGAACTTTAATGCAGAGCAGTGGGGCATTACCAGTAAGGATGCTCGTAAGATGGATGAGTTCATCCAGTACGGTATTGCTGCTGGCATTATGGCATTAAATGATTCTGGTCTTGAAATTACTCCAGAGAACGCTGATAGAATCGGTACAATGATCGGTTCAGGTATCGGTGGTCTAACTCTTATTGAGAAGAATATTACCGGTTTAGTTGCTAAAGGCCCACGTGGAATCAGCCCATTCTTCGTTCCATCAACTATCATCAACATGGTTTCAGGCCAGCTTTCAATCATGAAAGGTCTTCGTGGTCCTAACCTGTCAACTGTTACCGCTTGTGCTACCGGTACTCACGCTATCGGTTTATCAGCAAGACTGATTGCTTTCGGTGATGCTGATGTTATGGTTTGTGGTGGTGCAGAAAAAGCTTCAACCCCAATGGGTATTGGCGGTTTCGCTTCAATGAAGGCTCTATCTCACCGTAATGATGATCCTGAGCACGCTTCACGTCCATGGGATAAGGATCGTGATGGCTTCGTTCTAGGTGACGGTGCTGGTGTTCTAATTCTTGAAGAGTATGAGCACGCTAAGGCTCGTGGTGCTAAGATTTATGCTGAGTTAGTTGGCTTCGGTATGTCAGGTGACGCTTACCACATGACTGCTACCCCTTCAACCGGTGAAGGCGCTGCAAGATCAATGATGGGTGC
>JAZRAY010000197.1:0-3993 GCA_045634805.1 Succinivibrio sp.
GTTATTTTTGAAACCTTGCCAAAGACACCGAGGCGTCTTGCAATCTCGTCAATTCCCTCAATCTGAACTGAGGTCATATCCATATCAAGACAGATTTCACCTCTGTGCTTTAAGGTTGGGAAGGAATCAGAGCACCAGACATCAAAATCAATGGACTCCTTTTCAATCAGTCTTTTGATTTCTGCTCTGACATCAGCCTCGGAGGCTTCACATGAAAACAGTCCGCCGACATGAGAATTTAATTTTTTGGATTTAATTTTTGTAAGCTTGAAGGAGGACAGCTTTTCAAAGTGTTCTCCAGCAGCATCTATATTAAAGTGTTCAGCTTTTTTAACAATAAAAACATAACTCATTTTTTTAAATTCTCAATAGATTTTTTATATTTAATTCAACAAGATGCTCTATCTTATCAGCAGTTATGCCTAAAATCGAACCTAATGATTTATAACAGTTTTTGAGCAAATCTGGATCATAATCACCGGTATGAACGTAATCATAGTCAGTCTCAAGCAGAATATGCTCCGCTCCAACCGACCTTAATACCTCGGTCATCTTTAATGAAGGTTTGATTATATGATGTCCGACAGAAAGATACATACCTAAATCAAGATATTTTTTTGCAACCTCGTAAGAGAATGTGAAATTATGAACCACACCTCTTATTCTTCCATTATAGGATTTAATTACGCGGGCAAGCTCACCATGGTAGCCTCTGATATGCAGGTTTACCGGAAGGTCGTGCTTTACAGCTGCATCAAGATGACGGGTTAAAAGCTCAATCTGTGTATCTAAAGGCACATCAATCTTGTTATCAAGACCGCACTCACCGATACCCAAAACAAGAGGAGATGAGAGGAGTTTTTCAAAAAGAGTCTCATCAAAACTGTGTTCCTGAAGATACCACGGATGAATACCTACAAATACGGGAACATTTACTGAAGAGTTTTCAAGGGCCTTAAGAGTATTCTCGCTTTCCTTTAAATGAATACCCACAAGGATGGGAGTAACAGATGAATTGAGCGCACACCTCACCGCAGCTTCCACATCAGGATACATGCCGGCATGAAGGTGTGCGTCGTAGTACATTTAGTGCTCTCTGGTTGAGCTGAACTTAACCTTTGGATAACGCTCCATGTTAAGGTTCAGGTTAACTCCCGAGGTTGCCAGGAAGGTCAGATTGTCACCGCCATCAAGAGCTATGGACTGAGGCACCTTATCGGAGATTTCCTTTAGGGCCTTAGGATCTTCAGAGCTTAGCCATCTTGCTGTGGTTACTGCTACTGCCTCATACTTGGCATCAACGTTATATTCATGTTTCAGTCTTGAAACAACCACATCAAACTGCAGAACACCAACTGCGCCTACAATCAGATCGTTATTAATTATAGGTCTGAATACCTGAACCGCGCCTTCCTCAGATAACTGCATTAAGCCCTTCTGAAGCTGCTTCTGCTTTAGAGGATCCTTTAAGTGGATACGTCTGAAGAGTTCTGGTGCGAAGTTAGGAATACCGTTGAAGTGCAGTGATTCACCTTCGGTGAAGGTATCACCGATACGCATGGTTCCATGGTTGTGAAGACCGATGATGTCACCGGCTACGGCAACCTGAGCCTGCTCACGCTCACCTGCCATGAAGGTAACCGCATCTGATACGATCATCTCACGGCCAAGACGTACATTGTAAAGCTTCATACCCTTGTGATATGAGCCTGATACAATACGCATGAATGCAATACGGTCATGGTGTTTTGGATCCATGTTTGCCTGAATCTTGAAGATAAAGCCGGTCAGCTTATCCTCTGATGCAACAACCTCGCGCTCATCAGCAACTCTTGAAAGAGGTGATGGAGCCCAGTTGGTCAGACCGTCTAACATGCAGTCAACACCGAAGTTACCTAAAGCGGTACCGAAGAATACAGGTGTCAGCTTACCCTGCAGGAACAGCTCAAGGTCAAACTCGTTTGAAGCGCCCTTAACCAGCTCAATATCATCACGAAGCTTCTGAGCCTCATCCTCACCGATAATTGAGTCCAGCTCAGGATTATCAAGACCTTTAACAGTCTTTGCCTTCTGAATGTGGTAACCCTCACCTGAGTGGTAAAGCATAACCTCATCGTTTAACAGATGATAGATACCACGGAAGGTCTTGCCTGAACCGATTGGCCAGGTAACAGGTGCACACAGAATATCAAGCTCGGTCTCAACCTCATCCAGAAGATCAAGTGGATCACGGGTCTCTCTATCGAGCTTGTTCATGAAGGTTAGAATTGGAGTGGTACGTAATCTTGTAACTTCCATCAGCTTGCGGGTACGTTCCTCAACACCCTTTGCTGCATCAATAACCATCAGGCATGAGTCAACAGCTGTAAGCACACGGTAGGTATCCTCAGAGAAGTCTTCGTGACCTGGGGTATCCAGAAGATTTACAGTACAGCCGTTATATGGGAACTGCATAACAGATGTGGAAACAGAGATACCACGCTCTTTTTCCATATCCATCCAGTCAGAACGGGCAAAGGTTCCGGTTGAACCACGGGCTTTAACCTCACCGGCTCTCTGAATAACTGAACCGAACAGAAGAACCTTTTCGGTGATGGTGGTCTTACCAGCATCCGGGTGAGAAATAATGGCGAAGGTTCTACGCTTGCCAATTTCATTTAAAAGATTTTTATCAGCCATTTTACTTTACAGATAAATTCAATTTTACAAAGAAAACTTAAGGATCTTTTCTGAATCGACCACTAAGACAAATGCTTTTAAGCGTGGCCTACCCCTACCAGGTACAGTAAAAACTGCCTGAAGGTCTAAATAATACTTATTTATATGTGATATCGGATTCTTTTTGAATAACAGTAAAAAAAAGATCCTACACGCTGTTATGAAAACAGCGTGTATTTTCTCTTATTTATGGGATATAAACAACCTTTTTTGCAAATATTAAGCAAATACCGCTCAAAAGGCTGTTATTAACAGAGGATGGAGGTTACTTTGAAATAGCCTCTTTTAAAACAGGCTCGTCCTTTACAGATTTATCTACAAGTTCAACCATTTTCTTATGTGACTGTTTCAGCAGATTAGGATCGATCTGACTGTACCACTCTCCATAAACAGGATTTGGCAGAACAAAGTACTTCACACCAAACTGGTTGGAGTTCTTGTCCACAATCTTGTTTCTGTCATCACCGCTGACACCGTAGATATTGATTGGGAAATCGGTGGCGTTGTCACCTAGGAAGGCAACAACATTGTATTTCTCAAGAACCTTGTCAAATCTCAGCTTCTTGTTGGAGGTATTATCCTTACACTTGACTGAGTTTTTGAAAGGAAACTTTAAGGCCTTAAGATTCTTGTTGGTAAATTCCACATTCATGCAGCTGCGGTTACTTACATAGAAGATATCAACGCCAAGCTTATCAACTTTCTTTAGGAACTCTGCAGCACCTGGCATTGCATCGGCACTGGCCATACTCTCCCAGGCCAGCCATGCATCGTTGAACTCCTTGCCATTCTTGGCAACTGCGTTGATTGTTGCCTCTGCAGGAATATTGTTTATAACAGTCTCATCAAGATCCAGAATAATGGCTCGAGGTTTTGATGATTTTTTCTTTAAGGAAGCCTTAATGTGTTCATAGGCACCGTTATATGCCTGATAGCAAAGAGCTCTGTACTCTGCAGAATTCTCCATCCAGGATAGAGAAAGAACATTACGCTTGTACAGCTCGGAACCGGCATTATCATTATTTACACTCTGAGAGCTGCATCCGCAAAGCATGGTTGCAGAACAGGCAAGAACCATCAGAGCTTTACTCAAATTTTTCATAACAGACCATTACTCCTTCATATATATTCAACAGCTAGTTCTAAGTTTATATTTAGTTAATTCCATGTTGATAAAAAAAGCCCTGATTTGTGACTATATTCAAAGCAATGGGATAAAAAAAAAGCCATGATAAAAATCACAGCTTTTTTTTGGAAATTTAGCGCTTAAACACG
>JAZRAY010000198.1:0-4802 GCA_045634805.1 Succinivibrio sp.
GGTGGAATTGTGATTTTTTGATTCAGATCATAGGAAAGTATTTCAACGAGAGGAAGATGTGAAACCAGAATGACGTTATCGTACATATCACAGTTGACATCTATAAAGGAAATCACATTATGAGCATTGCCTGAAGGAGTCAGATCTGGAATGTATTCAATCTTATCCTTAAAGCCTAGGCTGTCAGCAACTATTGAAGCAGTCTGCATAGCTCTGGTCTTAGGAGAACTGTAGATCTTGGTGGCATTGAAGAATTCTTTTAGTTTGGCACCAACAAGACCAACCTCCTCTTCACCCTGAGAAGATAAAACTCTGTCGGCATTCTCGTATATAGCATCGCCATGTCGTATAACTATAATTTTCATAAAGCGCACCAGGTAACAAATCAGCAGTTAATTAATATATTATGCAAGTAAAAAGTATATTACTGATTTATTGTACAACGTAAAAATTGTTATTTTTCAAATTTCTGTCTAAGAAATTAAAATTTTTTCAGTTAAAATATAAATAGTTAAGATTTTTCTTCTGAAAGTATTCCCTTCTAAAACAGACAAAAGAGAGTTCAGCAGGATAATATGGATTTTAAATATCTGAAAAACTACAGAAATTTAAAGGCTTTCTTTAAGGAGGCCTCATCAGAGGATATTCAATTTATCATTTCAAAACTGACCGAGTTTTATGCTGAAGTAAAGAATAAGGAAGAACAGGCAGAAAAGCTTGAAAAAGCCAGAATTCAGTTTTTAAACGGTGTTCTGGATTCTCTTGATAATCACAACTTCACAGTTGAAGATCTCATGGCCTTAAAAAAGACAGGCTCCCGCGAGAACAAGAATAAAATGAGACCTCGCTACATGTACCATGATCTTGATGGAAACGAATGCCTGTGGTCTGGTCAGGGTAAAATTCCAAAAGCCATGCAGCAGGTAATGCAGAGAGACGGAATAACAGACAAGAATCACTACCTCATAAAAGATAGTGACTCATAAATTATGTTTTAAAGAATTGAAGCGTTGATATCAATCAGAGCTTTAACCGGATCTTCAGCCTGAGTAATAGGTCTTCCAATCACAAGATAGTCAGAGCCTGCAGCAACAGCCTGTGCAGGAGTCATAATTCTCTTCTGATCCCCTACAGATGAACCGGCAGGTCTGATGCCTGGAGTTACACAGATAAATGGTGCTGGTACATTGGATTTAATCAGGGTTACTTCCTGAGCTGATGATACAACACCGTCAAGACCGGATTCCTTTGCAAGCTTTGCAAGTCTGATAACCTGATCCTTTGGCTCGGCAGCAACTCCGATTGAGCTTAGCTGAGCAGAATCCATTGAGGTTAAGACAGTAACACCAATCAGATAAGGTCTTTCTCTGTATTTAGACAGGGCTTCTGCAGCCGCACTCATCATTACAGGACCACCTGAGGTGTGGATATCCACAAGCCAAACACCAAGATCGGCAGCAGCCTCACAGGCTCTGCTTACTGTATTAGGGATATCGTGATATTTTAAATCCAGAAAAACCTTAAAGCCTTTATCAACCAGTTTTGCAACAAACTTTGGACCTGCGGTGGTAAATAACTCATTACCAACCTTTAATCTGCATAAATCAGCTGAAACCTTGTCTACAAATTCAAGTGCTTTATTCTCATCGTTATAATCTAAGGCAACAATAACCTTGGATTCAGTCATTATTTAATCTCCATCCAATCCAATCTTAGGTTTTAGGCTTTCCCATTTTCTGCAGGAAGGACACTGCCAGAACATGATCTTAGATTCAAATCCGCAGTTAGGACATGAATATCTGTTGCTCAAAGCAATCTGGGCATCAAGAATGCTCTTAATCTGCATAATTGACTCATTGCTTGTTGCATCATTACCATGTGAGCGTAGCTCAAGCAGAGCAGAAAACAGTTTTAAATTTGATTTGTTCTTGATAAAGGATAAAAGCAGAGCCTCAGCATCCTCTTTACCTGACTGCTGTTCAACGGTTTTTACAAGCTCAACCATTGCCTCTGCTGAATTGGTTCTGTGAACAAGATCCTCAAGAGCGAAACGGTAGTTTGGATCAGCACTGTTCGGGAAGCATTTTTTAAGCTTATCAAGACAGATAATACCTGAATTAGGCTCAATGATACTTACCTCTTTGATAAGCTGGCTTGCCTTTAGAAAATTGTTCTGAGATACAAGGATCTCAGCAAGCTCAAGTCTTGCTCTGATGCTCTTGTTGCAGCATTCAATAGCCTTGCGGTAGGTTGATGCTGCTGTATCCTTGTTGCCGTCCAGAAGCTGCTGCTTTGCAAGCTCACAGTAGTACTGGCTGACCTGACGGGACTGTCTTCCCTCAAGAGAAGATGAATATCTGTTTGCAACCTCAATGGCCTTGGAATAATCCTGCTCCTTCTCATATACGCTTAAAAGCAGAATGGCAGACTCGTGCTGTAATCTTGGGATATCCACGGTTTTAACCAGAATATCCTCTGCTCTGTCCAGAAGACCTGCACTGATAAAATCTCGGCTTAATTCAAGTAAGGAGGTCTCTTTTTCCGAGTCATCAATACTCTCATCTGATGACATCTTTTCATGAAGTGCAATTGCCTTATCAACCTCACCGCGCTGACGGAACAGATTTCCCAGGGCAAGGGATGATTCAAAGGAAGGATCTTTACTGTTTAGATAGGCAATAAACTTATCTACTGCTTTTTCCTGTTTATTGTTGAGAAGATAATCAAAGCCTTTTAGATAATTGGAATTCTGTTTGTTTTTTAAATTCTGCTGTTTCTGTCTTGAGGAGTTATATCCCATGTAATAGCCATAAACAGCAGCGACAGGAAGAAGTAAAAATAGAAGTTCAAACATTTATTCTTTTTCAGTTTTTGACTCATTTTGCTTGTCGACTTCCTTTTTTAACTTGTTCAGAGCCGACTTGGCTGATTTCTCTCTGAACCAGAGCTTGAGGCAAAGAAGCAGACAGGAATAGATGCCCAAAATAAATCCGAAAATCACACCTATAACCAGAACAGATGCAACCGGAATCTCTTTTTGAACAAACAGGAAATCGAACATGACTTTTGCATCATTGGCACTGCCAATTGCCAGGCCAACAACAGCCAGAAATACAAAGACAATAAAATAAAACCAGAACTTAATCATGTCGATCCTCAAAAATTCTTATCAATATAATAACATAAAGCGCAACAAAGCAAATGATTTTCATTTACACTGATGCGCTCTGATAATAATAATCGTCAAGGCTAAAAAAACAGATAACTACTTAAGAATATTTACACGCTCTCTAAGCTCTACACCAGGTTTGAAATGAACGACTCTGCGTCGGCTCAGATTAACCTGCTCACCTGTCTTTGGATTGTGTGCAACACGAGGCTCATGAATACGAACTTCAAAACTTCCAAATCCGCGAATCTCAATACGATCACCGGCTGAAAGAGTTTCAATCATGATTTCAAAAATCTCGCGGACAGAATTATCAACAGTAATTGGATTCTGATAAGGAAATTTTTTAGCTAAAGCCTCGATTAGTTCGGCACGTGTCATAATATTCTCCTAACCCTCACAATCATTCTTCCTTTTTAATAATAGCAAGTATTATTTTTTTCTCTATGATTTAAAAGAATAATTTAAAAAAAATAGAAAATTTTTACGTGTTTTTTGACGTATAGCTAATTTTAAGTTAAGGAAAAATAACTATTAAATTAATTATTGGTTATTTTTTAAGTAGTTATTATAGTTGAAATAATATACAAAACATAATCTTTTTTGAAAAATCAATAAGTTAATCTATTAGACAAAGGCAAAAAATTCAAAAGACGTAATTCTTAGGATAAGGTTATAGGCTTTTGCCAGAATACTGGCTGAATTTTAATGCTCCTATAGAAAAATGTTATAAGTCGTAATCGAAAAAAAGTATTTGAATTTTTATCTGAATTGTAAAAAAATAAATACATCGAAAGGATGCTTAAGAGATATACATCCATATAACAAATTCAAAAATAGAAAATTTTTGAGGGTAAGAGTAAATGTTTATATCAAGTCTGCAAAACAAAACAGTCTCTGTTTTATCAAGTACCGTTTTCTCACCACGTACACTTCCTTATATGCACATGTCCATGTGTAGCCATCTCTGTTGTTAATAAGCTCCCTTAATTACTGCTTTTAACAAAAAAACATTGTTAATTCAATGCGGTCTTTATCAACCGTAATTTTAAACTAATTTATAAGTTTTTATTTAATAAACAAACAGTTAAACAGACTTTAGGAGATTATAAGATGATTTTCAGAAAGCTTTTTAAAGCTATATCAGGTGTCTATCTGTCTGAAAATGCATTCACAGAGGAATCACTGGATTTATTAAAGAGGAGAGCATTCGGCAACGGCGTACTCCAGGTTAAATGGTACTAAACAGAGATTAAAGATTCATAAGGGAGTAGAAAAATGGATCTGAATATAGAGGAATACATCAGAAATGAGTTTTATTATCTGCACTCATATCCTGAGCTATCCTACAGAGAATTCAACACCACACAGAGATTAAAACAGGATCTTTTAAAGAACGGTATTGATGTTCTTCCATACAGAATTGAAACTGGCGTTGTAGGTACAGTTGGACAGGGAGATAGAACAGTTGCCATTCGTGCTGATATCGATGCCCTTCCGATTACTGAAGA
Source organism: Succinivibrio sp. (assembly GCA_045634805.1). Taxonomy (GTDB): domain Bacteria; phylum Pseudomonadota; class Gammaproteobacteria; order Enterobacterales; family Succinivibrionaceae; genus Succinivibrio. Next base: position 4,681 of record JAZRAY010000198.1, read on the forward strand.
GACTGACTTACCTTACAGCTCAAAGAACGAGGGAATAATGCATGCCTGCGATCATGACAGCCATGCGGCGATTATTCTTGGTGCTGCCCTGCTTTTAAAACAGAATGAGAAAAAACTTAAGG
>JAZRAY010000199.1:0-7521 GCA_045634805.1 Succinivibrio sp.
TTTGCAACCTTCTGTCCTGACATACAGAACTGCTGAATCTTTGGTGTTGCCTTGTCAATCAGATGTACAAATGAGAATGGTTCAAATGAACCTCTACCTGATACATCGGTTGCACGACCGGCACCAACGTTCTGAACTGCACCGTGAGAGAAAGAAACGACTTCAATCCACTTGCTATGACTCTTGTCATTTGAGTCGCCGTCGATTCCATCAATTTTTATATAAAAATCTGATGCCATAATATGTCTCCTTTACTGTTTATTTAGCGCCATTAGGAACTTTTGTGGTCAACCTCAGTGAAGTGGTTAAACCTTCAAGCTGATAATGAGGTCTTAAATAGAATTTTGCATTGTAGTAGCCTGGCTGACCTTCAACATCCTCAACTACAACCTTAGCTTCTGCCAGAGGATACTTGGCTTTCACCTCCTCAGATGCATTTGGATCAGAGGTTACATAGTTTGAAATCCAGTTGCTCAGCCACTTTTCCATATCAGCTCTTTCCTTGAAGGAGCCAATCTTATCGCGAACAATACACTTCAGATAATGAGCGAAACGTGTTGTTGCAAAGATATAAGGAAGTCTTGCAGAAAGATTTGCATTGGCTGTTGCATCAGGGTTGTCATACTCCTGAGGCTTATTTACAGTCTGACCACCAACAAACACTGCATAATCAGTATTCTTCCAGTGACATAATGGTAAGAAGCCATTATTTGACAACTCAGCCTCTCGACGGTCTGTAATAGCAATTTCTGTTGGACACTTCATTGTTACACCGCCATCCATTGATGGGAAGGTATGTGTAGGAAGTGACTCAACAACACCACCAGATTCAACGCCTCTGATATGAGCACACCAGCCATAGTTTGTAAATGCACGGTTGATATTTACACCCATTGCATAAGCTGCGTTCATCCAGTTGTAGTTGGCTGAATTGCCGTTACTGGTATCTTCCTCAAAATCAAAGGTCTCGACAGGGTTTGTGGTTGCACCATATGGAGCACGACTTAAAACTCTAGGTAAAGTCAGAGCTACATAACGGCTGTCTTCTGAATCTCTGAATGATCTCCATGAGGCATACTCAGGGGTTGAAAAGATCTTTGAGATATCACGAGGATTTGCAAGTTCCTGCCATGAATCCAGATTCATAATTGAAGGGTCTGCTGCAGCGATGAATGGAGCATGAGCAGCAGCTGCAATCTGAGCAATTCCCTTTACAACCTCAAGATCCGGACCGGTATGATTGAAATAATAATCACCAATAATTGCACCTATTGGTTCACCACCGGCAGTACCATACTCTTCTTCATAGATTTTCTTGAACAATGGGCTTTGATCCCAGGAGGTACCCTTGAATTTCTTCAGAGTCTTGGCAACATCCTTCTTACTGATATTAAGAACTCTGATTTTCATGCTGGTGCTGGTCTCAGTATTATTTACAAGATATGAAAGACCACGCCAGGCACTTTCCAGATTTTCAAAATCCTTATGGTGAATAATCTGATTAACCTGAGCACTCAGTTTCTTATCTATCTCTGAAATAATACCTTCAATAGTCTTAATGGCATTATCACTAACTAAAGTTGCATTTTCTAAAGCCTGTGAAACCAGTGTTCTTACTGCACCTTTAACAGCAACATCAGCTTCTTCTGACTTTGGTTTAAATTCCTTATTCAGTAATTTATCAAAATCAGAAAGTTCCATCTCTGCAGATAGTGCACCTTCTTGTTTTACTGTATCAGTCATAGTCGTCTTTACTCCTTATCTGCAGTTTCTGCCTTGGTCTTATCAAGTTCTTCTTTTGCTTTAGCACTTAATGCCTTCAGTAGAGCAGGATCTTCGAGCAGTTTGCCAATCAGTTCCTCAGCTCCAGTCTTGCCGTCCATATAGCTTAGAAGATTTGCAAGCTGTTTTCTGGCTTCTAAAAGCTGTTTAACACCTTCAACCTTCTCTGCAACCTTATCTGGAGAAAAATCTTCCATATTGTTGAAGGTAATATCTACAGCAATATTTCCGCCATCATCGTTCAGAACGTTAGGAACTGAAAATGCCACTCTAGGTTTGATGCTTTTTAATCTGCTATCAAAGTTCTCTGAATCAAATTCCATAAAATTACGCTCTTCTACTGCTGGAAGAGGCTCTTCAGGCTTGCCAGAGAGATCCGACATAACTCCCATCACAAATGGAAGATTAACCTTTTTTTCAGCACCATACAGTTCTACGTCGTACTCGACCTGAACTCTCGGAGCTCTGTTTCTTCCTATAAATTTTTGAGAACTTTTTGTTGCCATTCTATTTACCTATCCTTAATGTTGTTATGAAGATTCTTCTTCAGACTTCTGGACCACACCTAGTTGCTCCATTGCCTTTGAAACCGAGTTTTCGTCAATCTCGCGCATAATATCCAGAAGATTCATATCTGACATGCGCAGAGCTCTATTTAATAAAAATGGAAGAGGACTTGTAGGTTCTGTCTTTGCAAAGAAGTCAGAACATTTTTTAATAAGCATCAGTGCATCTCCCCTATCGGAGACCACGTAAGACTTAATATCAAAACCGATATTAACTTTTCCGGCAGATGTGGTATCCCCAGAAGAAAGAGGCTTCTCTGATACATCATTATCCTGAATGCTGTCTGAAACATCAGTAGAAGAGGCTCCTTTGGAATAAGAGGTAAAGCACTTCTTGATGTTCTTCATTTCAGATAGGAGAGTTTCAAGATTCAGATAGCCTGAACTTCCCATTTTTTCGTTCATTGAAGTGGAAATCTTAGTGAGCAGAGCCATAATGTCATCAACACACTGGCGGCGATTTGACATCTCGTCCTCACTTACGCCGTTAAGCTCTGCATTTAAAACAATCGGATCAACGTCGTTGTCGGAATTTCCCTCAATAAGCCCCTGCACAAACATTACATCTCTGATTGTGTAAGGAAGAGAATCCACAAAACGGTTCTCTCTTAAATGAAAGATGAATCTTATAGGATCGTTATAGGAACCGCTCTGAGGAGAAAGCATATGAAGAATATTGACGCGCTCTGTAGGGTCATTGTCATCTTCAGGATCAAGCTTTGGGTAGAAGTCCTCCCACATAGAGTCAATCAGATAATCTATTATCTGAAGACCGAACTTAAGACCATCAAGTCCTGAGGTACAGGAAAGACCAATTGTGTAATAGGTGGCAACTCTGAGATCTCGAGTCTTTTCCCATAATGAAAGGCATGAAGAGCAGAGCTTTGAAAAATCAGGATCTTTTCCCTCGGTCACAGAAGTTCCCATCTCAGAATCTGGGACTCCAACTGCAAGAGAATCAAGATCCATATACATCTGGTCATACTCGCAATTTTCCCCGCAGCGTTGTTCTGGCAACTCACAGTTTAGTGTTGATAAATCAGGAAAATCCATTTAACCCACCATATTCAAAATTAAATCATTAAACTTTATCCCATTGCTTTTAGTAAATAAGTATTCTGTTTTCTAATAAAATGAATAAATTCAGATAAATAAATGCTAACTTTAGCGTAGTTTTTGATACACGAATTTACTGTGATCATTACTTTGTTTTAGTTAACTTCATATAAAAAAATGTTATTTTTAAAAACATTATCAAATTTATTTTGTTTAAAATATTAAACACATCGCATTATGTTGCAGATCTTTTCTTTTTAGTTTTCAAAAAATATATTTAGAAAATGAGCAACACTTTTTTTCGATTTTAGGAATTAAAAAAAGCTTCCCTTGTTTAGGGAAGCCTTTTGCTTCTAGGCATTTTCAATCTGATTGAATGTAGCCTCAACTGCGCCATCCTTGGTATTGTCTGGCTTGATTGCGGTATACTTCCAGGTTATCTTTCCTGCTATCAGTTCTACCTGTTCTAGTGGCATATAAGCTCCATCTGCGCCCTGGAAACTGTCAACCATTGATGCAGATCCATTGCCTCCGGATACAACTGATTTTATAGATGCCTTTGAGATCTTTACGTTCTCCATGGTTACCTCATATACAGGTTCCTGCTTTCCTGCCACAGCTCGACAGACCTGGAACTGTACCTTTGCAACCTTCTGTCCTGACATACAGAACTGCTGAATCTTTGGTGTTGCCTTGTCAATCAGATGTACAAATGAGAATGGTTCAAATGAACCTCTACCTGATACATCGGTTGCACGACCTGCGCCAACATTCTGAATAGCGCCGTGAGAAAAAGCTACGACCTCAATCCATTTGCCATGGCTCTTATCATTTGAGTCGCCGTCAATTCCTTCAATTTTTACATAGAAATCGGATGCCATAATATGTCTCCTTAATAACCCTGCTGTTAAGATAATTTTTTATCTATAACGGTTATCTGATTAATAACTTGTTACCCAATAATGTGGTTTAAATAAATACATATCTGGTAAATATAATTTATTTGTCCACGGTCTTTAAAGATAGTATGCTTAATCAAGCACTTAACATTTGGATCAGATGAATATCATCATGAATTCCCATTTCTTTTGTATCTATAATATAAAATAAATTTTTCAGAATATTTACACTACCTTTCATAATTATGACTGTAATCACAAAAAAAATTAAAAACGTTAATTATTATTATGAACAAGCTAAAGATAATTTTCTCAATATGTGATCTCTAAAGGATCTGTTAGAGAAAAATGCAAAATAAGGTAAGTTTTAGTTGATTTATCTAACCTATGATTTAGATGTGCGGATTTATCAGCATGTAGAGTGGATTTTACTAGATATCTGTATATCTGATCGTTTGTTGAGGGCTTTAAAATGAATACAAAGCTAAAATCGATTTCTTTTAACATTAGTCCTAAAAATGATGATGGAAAAGATATATTTTCTTCATACTCTGTCTATGAGTTTGTATTCAACGAAGGAATTTCCGCTCTATACAACGGAAAACTTTATTTCTACGCCGCAAACTCCTTAAAAGCATCAGAACTGCAGAATCAGATTGGAAAGCAGATAAATATCGATATAGAGATAACCGATAATCTGCATGCACCAGGCAAAGATAAAGCTTTAAGCCAGGACTATAACTTCAAGAGAACAGTAAACGGAATAATCTCATCTTTGAAATTTCTTGGTAAAACAATGAATGTAACTACCAAGACAGACAACAAGCCGGCATATATATATGAAGTTGATTTCAATTCTCCTTTTGAAATACTGAGGAGCAGAAACCACCGCTATCATGACGATGCTTATGGAAAGCTTCAGGATAAGCTCGAAAAATTCCTGACAGAACCACAGAAAATAATCTATGGCGAAGATGTTAATACAAATTTGCCTGTCTCCATAAAATATGAGCTTCTAGACTCAAATGATAAAAAACAGTTCTCAGCACTTCCTGACAATGTCTGCATTCAAATAGGCTCATACAGTCCGCTTTTTGCCTTAAGAAAAATAATCACGGACTTTGGTCTGAACTTTAATTTCATCCATGAGAACAAAGATGGAAAACAGGCGCTAAAGGTATTTTTGAGTAAGGGATATGGCGTTCATAAGAGCAATGGAGTTGAAAGCGATTATTTTGATAAATCAAATTCAGATAAACTCAATTATGATGCTGAAATTATCTGCGATCAGTCCGATAGTGGCTCGCCTAAACTGACATCATTCAGTATTGACGTAAATCCTCAGGATTTAGAGATCATCAAGAATGATAATGATTTTCTTGTACATTCGACCACGACAGACAAGATTGCCATAAACACCCAGACTGATGCAAAATCAGAAGCACTTAAAAACATAGAAAATAAGGATTTAAGAGAAAAGATGCGTTACAAACTCAGCGCATCTCATCTTATCTTTATTCCAGGCTCCGTAGTAACGGCAAAGAACTATATAGACAGTGATGTAAAGCTAATTGTTGATAAGGTTTCACTTCATGTATATGCAGCAGCAAATACAAAGGCATTCAATGTAAATGAACAGTTAGAACCAAGTATTGAAGAAACTATCTGTGCTTACGAACTTGATCAGGAAAAAGAGCCAGGATCATTTGCTGATTACGAAAATGAAGAAGTGCTCCCTGCCAATAAGATAAAGACAAATGAAATCGCTGTATGCGCAACACAGAATAACGTAGAGGTTCTTGAGGCGGTTGTTACTGACGGAGATGGTTTTTATTCTGGCGAATGGCCGTCTCCTAAGAACGATCCGTCTGTAAAAGAACCACGAGAGGGATCTATATGTATCTGTGCTGGAGATAATACAGAAAAACCTAGCATGTTCTATGCGCTGGCTGAAGGTCAGGATAAACCTGTTCAGGTTAGACTCACATCCACTATTGCTAATGTTGATATCTTTAATATGCCTAGAATTGGACAGAAAGTTCTGATTCTATCAGGAAATAATAACTACTATCTGCATAGTTTCCTTTCTACAAAGGATTCAACTGTTACAACAGAAGTAAACAGAGTAAAAAGAAATAATGCTCTTGCATCTATAAAGACTTTAGCGTCACACACTCATGGAGCAAGAGTTCACGTCTGGAATGCTTCAGACAAGTCAAAGAATGTTGGATTCAAAGGCTGCAATGAGGATGAGAGTAAATATGGTCTGTCAAGTATAGTTCTGGAAAAGAATACAGATTCTAATGAATACATAAGAAATAAAATACTTGGAGGCTCTGAATCATCAGTAGTTGAGGCGCTTAATAGTAAAGATAATACCTATGCCCATTATCAGGATTATTCAGGAGACTCAACCATAAAGCCTGAATATCTCGGAGATTTAAAGATAGATGACTGTAAGGAACTTAAAGAAGCTTCCATAAAAAAACGTTGTGCAGCTATCAAAAAGCTAGTTGAAAAAACCAAAAAGGAGAAAAAAACTCAGGAAGATAAAGTAACAGATCTACAGAAAGAAATTGACAAAAAAGTCCAGGACAAAAAAATTGCGATGAATGAATCAATTTCATTGACAGGTTCTGATAAGGAAAAGAAAGAGAAAGAAGTTGAAAAATTAGATGGCGATATAAAGACGCTTGAGGATAAAAAGAAGTCAGAACAGCAGACACTTTATACAAAAAATGTAAATTACAATACAGCTATTGCCGGACTTGAAGCTGTTACAAATGAGTTTATAGGGGAAATAGGCAATCCAATAGATTTTACCAAGGATAACATTGATGTCTTTAAGATTGACCATGAAGGTAATCTTGAAATTAACTGTCCAAAAGGGACGATTACCATAAACGCCCAAAATATAAAATTGACTGCATCCAAAGCAACAAGTGTGGGAGGTTCAGGCTCTATATCCATGACCTCTCCATCCAGCATCAAGATGGGATGTTCTGGTACATCATTCTCTATCGCATCGTCTTCAATCAAAGCAAGTACTATTCCGTTTGCAAATGGCTCTCTTGCAAGTTTTGGCTCAACACTAACTTTAGATGCATATGAGGGAACAAGCCTTAAAGCAGCTACGGTAAGTTTAAGTGGAAAATTCTCAGCAAGCATGAAAGATGGTTTAGGAGCAGGATTTAAGTCTAGTAAAGGTGTTGCCTCAT
>JAZRAY010000200.1:0-7703 GCA_045634805.1 Succinivibrio sp.
ACGGTAATGAAGCATGCAGGAAGTGTGCAGATCCAGTGGAACTTACCCTTTCTGTACAGGTAAGTAGCTGCTGCCCATAGGCAGATGCCTGCAAGAGTCTGATTTGAGAAACCGAAGTATCTCCAGATGATGTTGAAGTCAATCTGAGATAGAGCAATACCGATTATGAATACTGGGATTGCAATTACAAGTCTCTTCATTGGCTGAACCTGAGGCAGATGTACAACATCAGCGATGGTTAAACGTGCAGCTCTGAATGCGGTATCACCAGAGGTAACAGGTAGGATAACCACACCAAGAATAGCTAGAAGACCACCTAGACCACCAAGTAAAGCAACGCATGAGTCGTTAACTACAACAGCAGGACCACCTGCAGCCATTAGAGACTGAGCATCTGGGTAGAAGGTCATACCAACAGTACACCATACTAGACCGATAAAGCCCTCAGCAACCATTGCACCGTAGAATACCATACGGCCTTCTGACTCGTTCTCAACGCAGCGTGCCATTAGAGGAGACTGTGTTGAGTGGAAGCCTGACAGAGCACCACAAGCAATAGTAATGAATACTAGAGGGAAGATTGGCAGATCATTTGGATGTGTATTGTGTTCAAAGGTTGCCCATGAGTAGAAGTTGTCAGGCATTTCAACAAACAGACCAATGGTTACACCAATAGCCATGATTAGAAGTAATGCACCGAATACAGGGTAGATTCTACCGATGATCTTATCAATAGGAATAATAGTAGCAAGGAAGTAGTAAGCGAAGATTACGCCTAACCATGCACCAAAGGTCATTACACCATCAAAGTGGCCTACAGATAGCTTTGCTAACAGACCTGCTGGTGCGGTTGCGAATACAACACCAACCAGTAACAGCAGAATTGTTGCGAAGACACGCATACCATTCTTAGCAATCTTACCTAGGTTATAACCTACAACATCAGGTACGTTTGCACCGCCGTAGCGAACTGAAAGCATTCCTGAGAAGTAATCATGAACAGCACCGGCAAAAATGGTACCGATAACAATCCATAATAAAGCGGTTGGACCATAAACAGCACCTAGGATAGGGCCGAATACAGGGCCTACACCGGCGATGTTAAGTAACTGAATCAACCATAGTTTCCACTTTGGCATGGCAACATAGTCAACACCGTCACTCTTTGTTTTAGCAGGGGTTGATCTAGCTGGATTTGGGCCGAAAATTCTTTCGACGATACGTCCATACACGAAATAACCTACAAGCAAGGCTATTACCGAGATAATAAACCACATATATCTTGGCATACATGACTCCTTATATTTTATGTTTGTTAAGTAACTGTATAATAAAATTTTCTTGCTAGGAATAATCTAAGAATTTATGAAAAGTTGATATGACTCCACGAAATTTAAGAGTAGTTTTAGATATCAATCACATTCCTAGGAATAATTTTTGATAAATTCTGAGATTCATTCTTTTCCGAAAACGTTTTAGATTTTACATTCTAATTATTTAAATTAAAAGCCTATTTTATGCCTATCTTTTGTTTCATTTATTTCAGGTAAACGTTTACAGAAAAATTAATAAAACTAAATAAACTCGATTCTATTCAGAAATTCTGAGTTATGCCGATATGTATGTATAACCACAAAAAATAACAAAAAAAATAATAAATCTATCTAAAAAGAGGTAACACGATGCCACTATATCTAACCAATATAGCGAGTATGAGTGCTATGAGGACATTGAATAATGTTACCTCAGAATTAGATACGGTCTATCAGAGACTTGCTTCGGGCAAAAGAATCAACTCAGCAAAAGACGATCCTGCAGGACTTATGATTGCAGATCGACTTACTGCTCAGATAAATGGTTATAAGCAGGGCTCTAGAAACCTTAACGATGGTATATCTGTTGCTCAGACCATGGAACATGCTCTTGATGAAAGCAAGAATATGCTTCAGAGAATAAGAACTCTGGCTATTCAGGCAGCATCCGGAACCTATGACGATGATTCAAGACTTGCAATAGATACAGAAGTGCAGGAGTTATGCAATGAAATCTCAAGAATCTCGAACAGTACAACTTTCGGTGGAGCACAAATACTTGCAGGTAACACTGGCGGGCTGTTCAGTGCTAATGGCAGCATTGATATTCAGTGTACTGGCAATGTAGGAGATAAAATCTCAATTCCTGGATTTGCCCAGGGCTTCTCCATGTCAGGACTATGTTCATATACAGGAGTTCTGACAACATCCTCCTTTATAAAAGAAAGTGGCTCTACACTGTCTTTTAGTCTTACCTCTGCACAGAATGCAGAATCAGTTATCGGATGTATTGATAAGTACATCAACGCAATAAGCAGTTATCAGTCCAGACTGGGAGCTGTACAGAATCGTATGGAGTCAGCCATCAGGAATAATGACTCAATGTATGAAAATCTGTCTGATGCCCGATCAAGAATCACAGATACCGATTATGCAGAAGAGGCCTCAAAGCTTGCCGAGCTTATGGTAAGACAACAGATAATAGCAGCTTTATTCTCTAGAATTAACAACAGCAAGAGTGTAATTCTCTCATTGCTTGGCGGTTAATTCCCCTCCCCTTACAAAAACAAAAAGCGTACTACCGCATTGTGCAATAGTACGCCTTAAGATTAAGAATCCAGAGATATACTAGTTAGCCTGAACCTTTACTGCCTGAGCACCTGAGTAAGACTTGAATTCTTCTACAAGTACGTCAGCGAAGCCTGGGTACAGTCTTGAAATCTCCTGATCTGGGATTGGATTATCCTTCTCATTGTAGAAGGTAATTGAGCTGTACTTCTTCTGGTGGATACCAACACGGATCTTGTACTTACCGGTGTTAATGTCTAGAAGACGTCTGCCATGAACATTAGTCCAGTTATCAGTATTATCCAGAACCTCAACATCGTACATAGCCTTTGAAACAGAGTGCTTTAGAACCTTCCAGCCGCACTTGTCGAACAGGCCTTCCAGAAGAGCGTTAGTGGTTTCAAATGGAGCTTCGACAATAATTGCCTGATGTCTGTTGTGATCCTTACCGATAGAAACAACAAGATTATCAGGATCAGTCTCTGCCTCATGCTGCTTAGCATCGATTTCGTGAATGATATTGTTTGCAAAGCCCATTGCAAAACGTTCCTGCTCGATCATATCAAGCAGATCTTCCATGCCCTTTCCTGAGGATAGAGAGGTCATAGAACCGATAAGTTTAGAAGCGATACCTAGAGAACCATCAGAATTTCTTCCGACACGGATCTGATAAATCTGATTGTATTTCTTAAGACCAACATCAGCATCAGTTGCATCGTAAGGTTTACCGAATTCGGTAAAATCACGTGAAATAGTGGTTAACAGATACTGACCAGGAGCAATCTTACCTACGCCTACATTCATGTGCTTAAGAACTGAAGCTAACAGCATCCATGCATCATCTTCTGAGTGAATACCGTGTGAGCCGTTTCTCTCAAACCAGACAATAGCTTCACCGTCAACCCACTGAGTATGAATACCCATGTCAGATCTGTATGGAGCGGTAGGAGGACGAACATCAACAGCCTCGCCTAGAGGGCCGTGCAGGGATTTGGCATTAACCTGAGGAATAACCAGTTCCTGATTAGTACCAGGATTATCCAAACCTTCAGGAACAACAAGAGTATTTCTGTAGATCTTTGAATCAACGTGCTCGTAATAGCCGGTAACTTCTCTTGTACTCTTATCCATACCAAAATATTCTTGGTAATAGTCCTTTACAGTAACGCAGCCTGTCATGGTAAGAGCTGGCAATGCCATTACAGTTACGACTAAAGCAAGTTTATCTAACTTATACTTTGTCACCTAAATACTCCTGTATCTTAATACTTGTTCTGATGATATCCGTACAAATGCAGCAAAACAGATATCAGTTTAATTATCATTTTTAGTTATCCTGGTATTAACTGCATCAAACATACCTAGACAACTGAGTGAACAGAATACCAATCCCTCCGTTATACAACGGCATTTGGGATCAGTACTGCTCATTGCTTTGGAGCATCGCGTAAAAAAGCGATGCTCCCTTGATTAAAGCTTATTATTCATCCTGCTGAAGAAGAGGTTTCTGTAGGTAATTAAACAGGTTGGTACTTACCATGTTTAAAACCTCTTTGATTGATGAAAGCTCTGGATCATAAGCATTGATATATGTTGGCTCTGAACCTGGTTCGTAATAGCAAACACTAGAGAAAACAGCGTCAACATCAGTATCTGAAAGAGTCAGAGAACATCTGAAATCAATTAAACGCTCAACACCAGCCTGGATTAGTAGAGGATCTCTCATCTCCTTACGGAAATTGATTACGCCCATTGATCTGTCATCTAAGAAGATCTGATTAGGACGTACACCTACCTTAACCCAATGCTCAGCCTTGTCGTATGCTCTTTCAAGCTGATTGTCAGAATGATAAGTGAATGCAACTTCATAGTCACTGCCTGGTGGAGGCGCAACCTTATCCTCTGCCTTCTGAGCGTTGTCATTTTCAAAATCTGACATAGTATACTTACTCCTTCTTCCACTTATCGTTTGTTATACAGAAACTTTTTTGGTCTCTCTTAATGCAACAGTTAAGTTGAACTCTGGCTTATCCTCAGTAGAGTTCTTGCTGTCGACACAGAAATAACCTTCTCTTTCAAACTGGAAACTCTGGCCTACTTTAGCATTCTTCAGACTTGCCTCTAAAGCAGCATTCTCGATTTCAATCTTTGAGTTCTTGTTTACAGTTGAAAGGAAATCCTCTGCAGCACCTGGATTAGGTACGTTAAACAGATTCTCATATAAATTAACCTTTCCACGATAGCAGTTGTTTGCATCAACCCAGTGGATAACTCCCTTTGGCTTATGGCCTTCAATGGTAGCACCTACAGAGTTTGGAACAGCTACAACGTGAACAACGGTAACCTTGCCATCACTATCCTTCTCACAGGATACAGCCTGAACAACATATGAATTGCGCAGACGAACCTCATGACCTAACTTCAGACGCTTGTACTGCTTGTTAGCTTCCTCTCTGAAATCAGCCTCATCAATATAAAGTTCCTTGCTGATGGTAATAGTTCTGGTACCTAAATCCTCACGCTCTGGGTGATTGCTGATGGTATAAGAGGTATCAGTTACACCTTCTTCGCCATAGTTATCAATAACCAGCTTGATTGGACGTAAAACTGCCATAGCACGAGGAGCGTTTCTGTTCAGATCATCTCTGATACATGACTCAAGTGCGCTCATCTCAACCACATTTTCCTGCTTGGTTACACCGATACGACGGCAGAACTCTCTGATTGATGCAGGAGTATATCCTCTGCGGCGCAAACCAGAAATAGTTGTCAGACGAGGGTCATCCCATCCGTCAACAATGCCCTCTTTTACAAGAAGGTTTAATTTACGCTTTGAAGTGATTGAGCCTTCCAGGTTCAGACGGCTCATCTCATACTGATGTGGGCGTGCCTTAATGGAAATGTGCTCTAAAACCCAGTCATATAATCTACGATTATCCTGGAACTCCAGAGTACAGATAGAATGAGTAATGCCTTCGATTGCGTCAGAAATGCAGTGTGTAAAGTCATACATAGGATAAATACACCACTTATCCTTGGTAATTGCATGCTCTGCGAATCTTACACGATAAATAACAGGATCACGCATACAGATGAATGGAGAAGCCATATCAATCTTTGCTCTCAGGCAAACCTGACCTTCCTTGAACTCACCTGCCTTCATTTTCTCGAATAAAGCGCGGTTTTCCTCGATTGGACGATTTCTGTAAGGACTCTCCTTGCCAGGCTCCTTCAGAGTACCGCGATATTCGCGAATCTCATCTGGAGAAAGCTCGTCAACATATGCAAGACCTTTATCAATAAGCTCTAATGCATAACCATACAGACGATCAAAGTAGTCTGATGAATGACGGATTTCGGTCCACTTAAAACCAAGCCACTGAACATCTCTCTGAATGGAATTGATATATTCCATATCTTCCTTTTCAGGGTTGGTATCATCAAATCTTAAATTACATGTACCTTTGTAGTCTCTTGCCAAACCAAAGTTCAGACAGATTGATTTAGCGTGACCGATATGAAGGTAACCATTTGGTTCTGGAGGGAATCTGGTTGCAACATGGTCATGGCGACCTGAATTTAAATCATCATCAATAATGTCGGTAATAAAGTTGCGAGGGATTTTTTCCTCTTCACCAACAGCAACAGTCATTTAATAAGCTCCAAAATCCAAAAATACTTAATACACAGACCTTCTCATCTCTAAAGAGAAGTTTCCTCTGCTATTTAATAGCAAAAAAGGGCGACAGTATACTGATACACCTTATGCCCTTTGCTCTTTAGTTTGCACAATCATTCGGTAGAAGCCTTTATATATATGACTTCTACTCCAGTGTCCTAAGAGAACATTACTTATTATCTAAATCTCTGCGCTACTTTTTAAATGCAGATTTCATATACTAACATGCTAATTCTAGCAAAGTGCCTGTAAACACTCAATTTTATTAGCTATTTTTATTACAAAAAATCAATTTTTTAATTTTTTTATCTTAAAGTTCAAAATGTTAAAAAAGCGCTTTTCTATATTAATGTATAAATTTGCGAGATAGCTTTCATTTTTCCTTGTTAATCAGCGATTAGAATGACTCTGATAATAATTTCAACAAATGCTACACATAAACTAAAAAAAAGCATATAATTCCATGAATTTTGTATTTGTATATGTAATCTAATTTGAGGATACAAAAATGAGCTTTGAGTCAGAAAAGCCTTTTAATGATTTCCAGCACTTTGCACGTGGTATCCGTCGCAGTGGTGATTTTACTATCAATGAGTCAAACCTGCTTGAGAAGTATGGCACTGCAATGATGGAGCTTTACAACGGAACTCGCAAGCCAAAAACAGAAGAAGAGAAAGTTTTTGTAAAACAGATTACTTCAGATGAGGTTATTACCGATCATAACGCAAAAATTTTCAAGAAGTATCTTCAGGTTATTCAGCCACGTCACCTGCACAGACTATGCTCTGTTGGCAATGATGATGATTTAAATGGCAATGGCTATATGAACAGTTCATCAGACGACACTTCAGGTTTAGATTAAACCACAATGTGTTGTTGAAAAAGACGCCTGCGGGCGTCTTTTTTGCTTTTAGAGCTGATTGCTAAATCTCAATTCGTTTATTTACAGCTTCTTAATAAGCTTTGCTGGATTTCCTCCCACCAGTGTCTTTGAAGCCACATCGGATGTTACAACAGCACCACCTCCAATAACCGCATCATCACCTATTGTTACTCCAGGCAGAATCAAAGCATTTGCTCCAATCCAGACTCTGTTTCCTATCTTTACCTTTTTTGGATGCAGATACTGAAGAGAGCCAAACTCATGATTGTCTGTTATTACAGACACATTTGGTCCGATAAAAGTGCCCTCTCCTATTTCAATACCACCCGCTGCCATGAATGTACTGTTATGATTCACAAATACATTCTCACCTACAGAAATATGTCTTGGAAAATATATATGAATAGGCGGTATAAGAATACTTGAAGGTGGAAGCTTTCCATTAAAAAGCTCATCGAACAGTGTTTTTAAAATTTTAAAATCTGGTTCACTGAAGTTTATGCGATCACACATTGCATTTGCCCAGTAAATATGTTCGATT
>JAZRAY010000201.1:0-15605 GCA_045634805.1 Succinivibrio sp.
CGGCTACTCTCCACTCTGGAAGCTGTTTATATGCTTCGTTTCTTGCATCTTTGAAGAGTTTTGAAAATTTCTTAAGATAATTGAAATCTGATGGTGTATCAGTTGAATTAATTGCAGTACAAAGGCCAGGCAGATACGAAACAAAAGGTTCAAGAGCTATCGTGTAAAAAACTGGTACATACTGTTCTATTGATAACAGAAGTCTTCTGTTCTGGAAGGTTTCGACTAAAACTTCGCTTTCAATGATACTGGTATAGTTACCTATGGCTGTTGCAGCCTGTCTTGATAAAACTGTAAATATGTATTCACAGCACTCTAAAAGGTCTGATGGTCCAATAAGACTGACAGTTTTTACCTTTGAGCGGCTTGTATGCAGAACTGACTCGATTCCAAAAGCCTTTTTGATGATAGAAAGCAGAAGATTCATGCATGTCTGGGTTGTCAGAGCACTTAAAGGCTTTAACATTATTTCTCCAATGTCATTGCCTAAATTGAGTTCTGCCGACTCAATCTTATACTTTTCCATCAGCTTCTGTGCTCTTGAAAGAGCAATGGCAGCCTCATTCGGATTAGAACTGTCAGATAGGGCAAGAAGCTTTTTTATTTTTTCAATCAGTTCGCTTTTATTCATTTTCCAGCTTACGGATGCATTACTTTTCTTTCGTTATTATATTGGAGCACAATAAAAAAGGCACCTTGTAATAAGGTGCCTTGTAAAACGTTAGTATGGAAAAGTTGTTACTGTATTATTTTGATGATAATGCTTCACCGATTTCCTCAAGGGTTCTACCCTTGGTCTCAGGCATCATGATTGCACACCAGATAATCTGAACAACCATCATTAGAGCGAAGAAACCGAACATGTAGCCAGCATCGAAGTTTGCAATAGCAATTGGGAACAGCAGAGTCAGACCTGCAGCGAATACCCAGTGAGTTGCAGAACCTAGAGACTGACCGGCAGCTCTCTGATCGTTAGGGAAGATTTCAGAGATAAATACCCAGATGATGGTACCTGAACCGATTGCGTGTGATGCAATGAAGGTAATCATACATACAAGTACTAAGGTACTTACTGAACCTAGTGAAGATGAAGCTTCGTGCTTAACCTGAAGAGCGATATCACGAACCTCAGCTAAAGACTCACCGTCAAATGCAACCTTGGTGCCGGTGTATGAAGCCTTCTGAGTTGAGTCAGATAGTTTCTTCTTAGCTGTCTCGTAAGCAATCTCAGCCTTTGACTTATCTTCAGCAGTGAAGAATACAGTCTCGTTGTTCATGTTGATTAACTGCTCTGCAGTTGAAGCGGTATCAATTGCATTAGATACAACCTTAAGCTCTTCGAAGTGGAAGAATGCATAGGTACATACTGATAGAGATGCGATATAGCCAACACAACCGATTAAAAGCAGAGTCTTACGACCTAGAAGGTCAATTAAGCGAATACCGATGAAGGTTGCAATCAGGTTGGTTACACCAAGAGCGATAGAAGCTGCTACTGGATCCTCGATACCTGCTAGACCTAATAGTCTTGGAGCGAAGTAAAGAATAATGTTAATACCTGATAACTGGTTGAATGCTGCGATTAAGAATGCAAACAGAATTGGGTAACGAAGTCTCTTTGAGAAGAACTTTGATGCGCTCTGCTTTAACTTGCCTTCCTCAGCTGCTGATGCCTTAACAGTTGAAACAAGCTCATTTAACTCATTGTCTGACATCTCTGGGTTGATTAAAGAGAATACCTTCTTACCTTCAGCTTCGTTCTTGGCATCAACGATTAACCAGCGTGGTGACTCTGGTAGAGAGAAACACATGATGGTGTAGATAACTGATGGGATAACCTGAATACCTAACATCCAGCGCCATGCTGACTCATCAGGAGCGATGTTGGCAATAACATAGTTAGAGAAGAATGCGATCAGAATACCGAACACGATGTTGAACTGGAATAGACCGGTTAGTTTACCTCTATCACCTGCAGGTGAGATTTCTGAAATAAACAGAGGTGCAGCAATAGTAGAAATACCGATTCCAAGTCCACCGATGAAACGGAAGATGAAGAATGATGATACGTTCCATGCTACAGCAGAACCGATAGCACCTACCAGGAATAATACACCGTTAAAGATAAGGGTCTTTTTTCTTCCGTATTTTGCAGTAGGGATACTACCGAAAATAGAACCTAAAACGGTTCCCCATAGTGCAGCAGAAATTGCTAGACCATGCATAGAGCCTGAAAGAGACCATAACTGCTGAATTTTGCTTTCAGCACCTGAAATAACTACGGTATCAAAACCGAATAAGAAACCTGCTAAGGCTGAAGTAATAGCCCACAGTAAGAGTTTTTTGTTCATTTGTTTAAATTTCCTTTGTCCTTACGTCCGCGCTTGCGGTGCAAAAAATTGCGATAAGCATAATGCCATACTGTGAAATTTAAAAAAATCATTACTTTCACAAAAAGTTATGCAAAATTTTGCAATGTGTAAAAAAATGCAAAAAACATATTGTTCATGATGATGTTTTTCTCTTTATCTAATCTCAAAACAAGATGTATTTAATAACCGGTAGTCAGTTTAACTGTATGTTATATAAGAGATATGGACGGTTGTGACAATCTGGTGCGACCAGTTGTAAAGTAATAAATACACAAAATATTTCTTATCAGAAATTATGATTTTGACGTTATTTCTTAATTATGTATAATATACTTATGCAAAAAGTTGCATGAAGTAATTTGATAACATTCAAAGATTGAAAACATTTTCACCACAACAAATTTTTTCATTTATATAATCTGCGAAGAGATTTGGGGTAGAAAAATAAAAACTATGGTTAATATTTCACAGATTGCCGAGCATCTTGGAATTTCACCTTCCACAGTGTCCAGAGCATTAAAAAAGCCAGACATGGTTTCTCTTGAAACCAGACATAAGGTCTTGAATGCTGCTGAGAAGATGGGCTATCTACAGAAGCTGAGAGATGACATTACTGTTGCATCCTCAAGCAAACTGATTGGTGTAATAGCTGCTGATTTAACCAATTCATTCTCAAATGCGATTGTTAAATCAGTGACAGATTATCTTGATTCACAGAACTACTCTGTGATTGTTGGCTGTAACTATGAGCAGAGTTCTCTTGAGGCAAAGATCCTAAAGCAGTGGGCTCCGCTTAATTTGCGCGGTCTTATCATTATGCCGACTGCAAAATTTTGCAAAACTGTTGCCAATGATTTTATTGATATGCCGGTGGTACTGGTAGACAGACACCTGGATGAGCTGAATTTCGATAGTGTAATTGAGGACAATCTCGGTGGAGTTCAGCAGGTTTTAGATTATCTGCAGGAACTTGGCCACGAGAAAATTGCTTTTATCTCTGGTTCAAAAAAGGTTTATACCTTCTCACAAAGATGTGCCGGAGTAGAGCAGTCTGGTATTAAGACAGAAATTCACGAAATTATTGCTGATTCATACGAAGAACTGTTTATCGGTGCGTTTGAACAGACAAATATTTTGATGTTAAGAGCAAAAAGCAGTAGACCAACTGCAATTATCGGCGCTAATAACGCGATTACATCAGGAATTCTATATGCTCTTAACCTGAAAGGATTCAAGATCCCAAATGATGTTTCAGTGGTTTCCTACGGAGACAGTAACTGGTGCCGTTTCTATCCGACTCCTATTACATCCGTATGTCAGCCGGTTGAAGAAATGGGAAGAATGGCTGCCACTATGGTTTTAGAACGTATCAATGGCAGCAAGGAAAAGGTTAATAACGTGTGTTTAAAATCCATGCTGCTGCGTAGGGCTTCCACAGCAAGCCCTAGCGCAGACTAGTATGGATCCTTTTTTGAAATGCTGTCTTAGATAGTTATTTCAAAGGGTAAGCAGGATTTCATTCTAGGAATCTGTCCATTTTTTTGCAGAGCAGATTCTTAGCAGCAACAGTTTTATTAGGAGATAAAAATGTTAGATTTTTCAAAGTTCAAAGGTAAAAAAGTAAAGTGTGCAGGCCTTGGTGAGGTTCTTTTTGACGTATTCCCAACAGGTCCAAAGATTGGTGGTGCTCCTGCAAACTTTGCATATCACTGCAGACAGAATGGTCTGGAATCACTTGCAATCAGCTCAGTTGGTACTGATTCTTTAGGTTTCCAGGCTCGTAACCTTTTAGCTGCAAGATTTTTACCTGCACTTCTAATTGAAAATACTAAGGAAACTGGTGCTGTTAACGTTGATTTAACCGATGACGGTGTTCCAACCTATACCTTCGTTGAAGATACCGCATACGACAATATCCCTCTGACCGAAACTGCTCTTGGTATTGCAAGACAGCTTGATTTAATGTGCTTCGGTTCACTGGCTCAGCGCGGTAATGTTTCACACAGAACCATCATGGCTCTGTTAGACGCAATGCCAAAAGGTTCTCTGCGTGTATTCGACGTAAATCTTCGTCGTAACTACTACTCAAGAGAAATCATTGAAGATTCATTAAAGAGAACTGAAATCTTCAAGTGCAACGAAGATGAGCTTCCAATTCTGTGTGAGTTTGCAAGATTACAGGAAAAGACTGCAACTGCCTACTATGAGTATTTAAAGAGCCTGGGCATTTACTGCTTTATCTTCACTGAGGGCGCATCACAGAGTACCGTATTCTTAAATGATGAGATTTCTGTTCTGCCAACACCTAAGGTTGAAGTTGTTGATACTGTTGGTGCTGGTGACTCATTCACTGCAACCTTTATCAGCCGTTTAATGCAGGGCGATTCTCTGGTTAAGGCACATGAGAAAGCAGTAAAAATTTCTGCATACGTTTGTACTCAGGCTGGTGCAATGCCTGATATGCCAGCAGAGCTGTTTGCTTAATTTCATATAAAATTTCATTATTTTTCCTTTGGCCTCAGCAAATCTGAGGCCATTTTTTATTTATACAGCCTTATTTCCCATTCTGATCATTAATCGGGCGATAAGGAATTTTTTCGATTAATTTCCGAAAATCCGCAAATGATGACCGTAAAAAAGCCTCAATTTTAGTGAATCGGCTAACATAATCTTAAAAAAAACACATTAATTTGGTAAAAATTTAAACATTTATAAAAAAAACATCAGTTTATTGTTACAATAGCGATGTTACTTGCAGAAGTAGCACTGATGGCTTTTTGTCATCAATAAAATAAGATGATAAGGGAAGTGAGAAATTCGCGGTTACAGCTGAATTCTCAACTTCATGATTGCCCGATAAAATAAATATAACTAGGGATTTAACATGGCTAAAGTACAATCACTTCAAGATCCATTCTTAAACGCATTACGTAAGGAACATATTGTCGTTTCAATTTACCTTGTAAATGGAATCAAGCTTCAGGGACAGGTTGAGTCTTTCGACCAGTTCGTAGTTCTTTTAAAGAACCAGGTAAGCCAGATGGTTTATAAGCATGCAATTTCAACCATCGTTCCAGCTCGCGCAGTTAATATCACTACTGGCGACGAGAAAGAAGAAGAAAATCAATCTGCTGAATAAACATTTGTTCGATTTGAGACTGATTCATAATGCCCAAACAAGAGTTTGAGTCGTTAGGCTCGACGCTATTAGTGCATGTTGAGTTAACTCAGATTCAATCACAAGAAGACCTAAAAGAATTACAGCTTCTAACAGAATCTGCATTAGGTGATGTTGTAGAGAGTGTTTCTTGTAAAAGAGATGCTCCGGATCCTAGCACCTTCATCGGCTCAGGTAAGGTCGAGGAAGTCGCCTCTTTAGTTAATGCACTTGATGTTCAGACTGTAATTTTCAACAACAGTCTAACTCCTGCTCAGGAAAGAAATCTTGAAAAAGCCTTCGGCGTAAGAGTGATGGATAGAGTCGCTCTTATCCTTACTATTTTTGCTCAGAGAGCCCGTACTTATGAAGGTAAATTACAGGTAGAACTTGCTCAGCTCCAGTATGAGCAGGCTCGACTGGTCAGAGGTTGGACCCATCTTGAAAGACAGAAAGGTGGTTTTGGTCTGAGAGGTGGACCTGGTGAAACTCAGATCGAGCTTGATAGACGTGCATTAAGAGAACGAATTGCCGCTATCAAGAAGTCTCTGGAAGTAGTGGCTTCCCGACGCGAGCAGAACCGCAGTCTTCGAAAGAAAAATGCCATTCCGGTAGTCTCCTTTGTTGGTTATACCAATGCTGGCAAATCAACTCTATTCAACCTTCTTACCAATGCTAAGGTTTATGCCGCAAACCAGCTGTTTGCGACACTGGATCCTACTCTTCGCACCATTGAGCTTCCGGTTGTCGGAAAAACGGTTTTAGCTGACACTGTAGGATTCATAAGACATCTGCCTCACGATCTGGTTGCTGCCTTTAAGGGTACTTTAGAAGAAACAGCACAGGCTGATCTTTTAATGCATATCGTGGATGCTTCCGATGAGAGAAAGGAGTCCAATATTGATGCTGTAAATGCGGTACTGGATCAGGTTGGAGCATCAGAGGTAAAAACTCTTATTGTCTACAACAAGGCAGATCTTGTTAAAGACTGTGCCAGCAATATCATAAGAGATGAAAGCGGAAAACCTACCCGAGTCTATGTAAGTGCAAAGACCGGATGGGGTATTGAAAATTTATTATCTGCAGTTAGTGAATTATTATCTGATAATTTATGTGAATTTACTGTTAAGATAGGAGCTGAAAATGGAAGATTACGCAGTCTTTTATATGCAGCAAAATCGGTAGATTCAGAAAACTATGATGATGAGGGATTTGCTGTACTTAATATAAGAATTACAGCGGTTGAGGCATCTATTATAGATAGCAAGACCAACGGAGAACTTTCATTGTGCTGTTCATCACTGGAAAAGCCATGGAAGAAAAGTAACGAATTTGATTTTGACTCAGTGAATTAGAAACTATGGAAAATAATAAAGATCTAATGGGCTGGAATGCTCCTGGCTCAAATAATTCTTCAGACGAAGATAAACAGAAAAACACGGACCCATGGGGGCGCACCGTTAAACGCAATAATGATCCTGTTCAGGAAATTCTGAATCTTTTAAAGAATTTCCTTGGCAACAAGAAATCAGGATCAAACGGCAACTCCAAGCAGGATAAGCCAAGCATCAATGTGATTGGTCTTATTGTTGCTGTTGTTCTTGGCTTTTATATCTTCAGCGGTTTCTATACCGTAAGAGAAGCTGAGAAGGGCGTTGTTCTTCGTTTTGGTAAGGTTTATAACGTTGTCGATTCTGGTCTGAGATGGAAATTCTCCGGTATCGATACTGTAAATGTTGTTGATATTGAACAGGTTCGCTCCATTCAGTCATCCGGCACAATGCTGACTGAGGATGAGAACGTTGTTATCGTTGAAATGGATGTTCAGTACAGAATTTCAGATCCTGTTAAATATCTGTACTCAGTTGTAAATCCAGACAATACTCTTCTGGAAGCTACCGACAGTGCTTTAAGATACGTCGTTGGCCATACTCTGATGGATGACATTCTTACTTCCGGAAGAGAGATGGTAAGACAGACCACCCGTGAGCTTCTGACCTCAATTATTGAACCATATAACACCGGTCTTACAATTGTTGATGTTAACTTCCTTCCAGCAAGAGCTCCTGAACAGGTAAAAGAAGCCTTCGATGATGCTATTGCCGCACAGGAAGATGAGCAGAGATACAAGCGAGAGGCTGAGGCTTATGCCAACGAAGTTCTGCCAAAGGCTGAAGGTCAGGTTCAGAGAATCAGACAGGAAGCTGAAGGCTACCGTTCACAGGTTGTTCTAAAGGCAGAGGGTGAGGTTGCAAGATTCGAAAAGGTTCTGCCTGAGTACAATGCTGCTCCTGAAATCACCAAGACCAGAATTTATCTTGAAACCATGCAGGATGTTCTATCAAAGTCTCAGAAGATTCTTTTAGATACTCCTAAGGGTTCATCACCTGTACTTTATCTTCCTCTTCCTCAGAATGGTATGCAGCAGCTGCCTCCTAAGCCAAAGGCTTTAGAGGATAACAGCAGCAGTGTAAATACCAAGGATCTGACAGATAAGGATAATGTAACTGTAACCGAGTCATATCCTCCTTTATCAGGAAATACTCAGAGCACTTACGGAACTTCATCAAGAAGGGGTAGATAATGAATAAGAATACTTTAAATATCGGACTTATTCTGTTATTTGTTCTGGCTTTTATCGGCTTTAACAGTTTATATGTTGTAACAGAAGGTACCAAAGGAATTGTAACCAGATTCGGTAAGGTTGTAAGAGCTTCTGACGGTAAACTTGAAATTGTAGATCCTGGTCTTCACTTCAAGGCTCCTTTCATCGATCAGGTAAAGGCACTGGATGTAAAGATTCAGACCATCAGCTCATCTGCTGACAGATTCGTTACCTCAGAGAAGAAAGACGTTATCATCGATTCATACGTTAAGTGGCAGATTCTTGATGCTGCAACCTATTATCTGACCACTGCAGGTGGTAACAAGATGCAGGCTGAAGAGCTGTTAAGACGTCGTATTAATAACTCTTTAAGAAGTCAGATTGGTAGACTTACAATTCATCAGATTGTTTCTGGTCAGAACTCTGGCAAGAACAGTTCAACTCCAGATGATGAGAATGTATTCGACTCAACTGATTCAGAAGTTGTTGCTGTTGCAAGTCAGTCAAAGCGTGATGAGGTTATGCAGAACGCTTTAAAGGATATCGGCGCATCTGCAAAGGCTCTGGGTATCAAGATTGTTGATGTTAGAATCAAACAGATCAACCTGCCACCAGAGGTTTCAAACTCCATTTATCAGCGTATGCGTGCAGAGCGTGATGCTGTAGCTAAACTTCACAGATCACAGGGCAGAAAGGAAGCTGAAGCAATCAAGGCCCATGCTGACAGAGAAGTTGTTGTGAAGATCGCTGAAGCTGAGCGTCAGGCAAGAACCCTTCGAGGTGAAGGTGATGCAGAGGCCACAAGAATTTATGCTCAGGCTTATAAACAGAACCCTCAGCTGTTTGAATTCTTAAGATCAATGGATGCTTATAAGAAGTCAATGACATCAGGAAAGGATGTTTTAGTACTGAAACCTGACAGCGAGTTCTTTAAGTTCTTTAATAACGCAAATGGTGCAAAAGCTACAAATTAATCACATACCTAAATCATTTTTGTATAATGATTTAGGTATTTTTTTTGGCAATAATTCGGAACGAGGATAAAAACAAAATGCCTAATAATGTTATTGTGCTTGGTACACAATGGGGCGATGAAGGTAAAGGTAAGATCGCAGATTTACTGACTTCAAAGGCTAATATTGTTGTTCGCAGTCAGGGTGGAAACAACGCTGGTCACACTCTGGTTGTTGGAAACAAAAAGGTTGTTGTAAGACTTGTTCCTTCTGGAATTTTACACAAGGACTGCCTGTGCCTGATCGGCTCTGGCGTTGTTGTAAATCCAGGTGCATTATTTGAAGAAATCGAAGAATTAAACAAGGCTGGTGTAGAAAATGTTGAGGCTAGAATCAAGATTTCTGGCGCTTCATCTCTGCTTCTTCCTGTTCATCCTGCTATTGATAAAGGCTCTGAGAAATTAAGAGGTAAGGGCGCAATCGGCACAACAGGCAGAGGTATCGGTCCTTGCTATGAAGATAAAGTTGCACGTCGTGGCGTAAGGGTTGGTGACCTTTATGACATGGACAACTTCAAGGAAAAATTAAAGGCTCTGCTTGAGTACAGAAACTTCCAGTTAAAGAATTACTATCACGAGCCAGAAGTAAGCTATGAATCTGTTCTTGAATACATCGAAGGTGTTCGTGACAGATTACTTGCTATGGTTGATGACGTATCTCTAATCCTTGAAAACGGTCGTCGTGCTAATAAGAAGATTCTGTTTGAAGGTGCTCAGGGTACATTCCTGGACATCGATTATGGTACATATCCATATGTAACCTCATCAAACACTGTTGCAGGTGGCTGTGTAACCGGTTCTGGTGCAGGCCCGCTTCACATCGATTATGTTCTTGGTATTGCTAAGGTTTACACCACTCGTGTTGGTGGCGGCCCATACCCAACAGAACTGAATGATGAAGTTGGCGAAGGTATCCGTAAGCGCGGTGCTGAGTTCGGTGCTGTTACCGGCAGACCTCGTCGTACCGGCTGGTATGATGCTGTTGCAATGCGCAGAGCAGTTACCATCAACTCATTAACCGGTCTTGCTTTAATGAAGATGGACGTTCTTGATGGAATGGATGAGATCAAGATCTGTACCGCATACAAGTTAAAGGATGGCTCAATCAGCCAGTTACCTCCTTTATCTGCTCATGAGTATGAGGGTATCACTCCTGTTTATGAGTCAATGCCAGGCTGGAAGGAATCAACCTTTGGTATCACCAAGTGGGAAGACCTACCTGAGAATGCAAAACACTATATCAAGAGACTAGAAGAGCTATCAGGCGCTAAGGTTGCAATTCTTTCAACCGGTCCTGAAAGAGATCAGACTATCTATTTAGATAATCCTTTTGATTAGTATTCGGTTTATACAAAAAAAACAGGTCCTAATAGAACCTGATTTTTTTTACCTTTGCTAAAGGTTAACCGAAGAACTGCAGGAACATCGTAATAATAAACGCGTTAACAAAGTCGATAAATAAAGCACCAACCATAGGAACCACAAAGAATGCCTTTGGAGATGGTCCGTTACCTCCTGTAAAGGTAGCCATATTTGCCATGGCATTAGGTGTAGCTCCCATTCCGAAACCACACTGGCCAACGCAGATTACAGCTGCATCGTAATCCTTTCCCATGATTCTGAAAGTCACAAAGTAGGCAAATAAAGCCATAACAATGGTCTGAACAACAAGAATAGTAAACAGTGGAATTGCAAGATCAATAAGTTCCCACAGTCTCATTGTCATAAGAGCCATTGCAAGGAAGTACTGAAGTGAAAGACTTCCGATTACGTTGATTGTTCTGATAGGAATATGTTTTCCTTTCAGATCAAAATAGTTTCGAATTATTGAAGCGATAATCATAGGTCCAATATAGGCAGGTAAGATTACACCTATATTCTTAAGACCAGTGATGATGAAACTGCCCAGAACCATTGAGATGATGATATAGGCACATCCAGTCATGAGATGAGATTCACTCATGGTCTTCTCTTCCTGTGTCAGAACACCTTCAACCATATCGGTGTTAGAGATTGAGTTATCTTCATTATGGCAGTGATACTTGGCAATTAATCTTTCTCCAACAGGACCGCCGATGATAGATCCTGCTACAAGACCAAAGGTTGCTGCTGCAATTGATACTGTCAGACCTGCATCAAGACCATATCTCTGAAGCTCAGGACCGAATGCTGCTGATGTTCCGTGACCTCCGGTGAGAGGAATTGAGCCTGCTGCCATTCCCAGTAAAGGAGATTCACCGAAAAGCTCTGCAATGCCGACACCAATACCGTTCTGAATTACAATCAGGATAATTGAGCAGAACAGAAACAGTGCTACACCAAGACCTCCACTTATCAGCATTCTGAAACTTGCTGTGAAGCCGATAGTGGTGAAAAAGGCAATCATCAGAAGATTCTTGAGCTGTTCATCATAAGTGAAATTAAATGTATGTGTCTGGTGACCAATAAAGGTAACGATAGAAAAAATGATTCCGCCTAATACTGGTGATGGAATAAAGTATTTTGTCAGAATAGGGAATATTTTCTTGATGAAATGACCTATACATAGCAGGATAACAGCCAGACCAAGTGTCATGGTCATATTAAGATCATAGGTATATAAAAAGGTTGTTTCTTGCATTTTGATTTCCTGAATAAGAAAAGATCCTGCTTATAGTTGAAGTTTAATGTTTGATTAGAAAATGTACAAAAAAAATCAGTTATTTCTTGTCGCTGCTTTTAACGCAAGAGCTTCCAGATTTTCTCTGTATTGCGATTGAGGCAGGCTGGACAGTGCCTTTTTAGCTTTTTCAACCGCGGCTAGCGCAAAATCTTTTGATTTTTGGATGGAATCTGTCTTGTTGATGAAGGTAAGTACAGAATCAAGATTTACATTTCTGATTGCCTCTTCCAGAAGTTTTCTGTCTTCAGATGAACAGTTCTGTAAAGCAAGAATCAGAGGTAGGGTAATTCTTCCGTCTTCCAGATCTTCTCCGATATTCTTTCCGAGAGTTTTTGAAGAGGAAGTGTAATCAAGAATATCGTCAGCAACCTGGAATGCTATTCCAAGCTGTTTACCATATTCCTGAAGTGTGGATATAACTTCGTCTGACTCGCCGCTTATGATGCCGGCACCGGCAGTGGCCAGTTCAAACAGAGCTCCGGTCTTACAGTATATAGTCTGCTCATAATCAGAGATTGAGATGTTTAAATCACCCTGAGTATGAAGCTGTTTGATTTCACCGGAAACAAGAGATGCCAGAGTATTGTTCAGCATACTTGCTATTTTCTGGTTATTAATATCATGGATACAGAAGAAACATCTGGTAAACAGGTAATCACCAGCAAGCACCGCAGCGTGATTTCCGTCTGTTTCATTTAATGTTTCCTTTCCTCTTCTTACGGTAGCCCTGTCGATAACATCATCATGTACAAGTGTGGCTGTATGAAGAAGTTCTGTGGCGGCGGCAAAATTGTGAATGGACTTTATGTCACCTTTTCCTCCCAGGGCACGCCATGCCATAAGAGTTAACATAGGTCTCATTCTTTTTCCGCCAGATTTGACGACTCTGAGGCACATCTCATTAATTGAAGCCTCATAAATAGAGTCTGTCAGAACAGACGATAAAATTCCTTCAACGGAATTTAAGTCCTGCTGAATAATAATGTCTTGGTTTTCCATGAATTTCTCTCTGTTATCAGCAGTATTGTATCATTATATTAATTTTCAATTAATAAATTTCTTGAAATTAATCTTAATTAGAATTAAAATTCGTACCGCTTTTATAGGTCAGTTAATACAAATATTAATTTCTATGTATTAATGGAAGCTTCAAGCCAGAACAAATATTAATTGTGAGTCTATTCAAATAGACTTGCTTTTTATTCTTATTGTCTGTAAAATATTGACCCATTATGGCCCTAGAGGGCAAAGTTTTGTTTGATTGCGGGAGACGAACTCCTGCATTTATTCGGAGTTTGAGCATGTACGCAGTTATTTTTTGCGGCGGCAAGCAGCACAAGGTTTCAGAGGGCGACGTGCTAAGCGTTGAGCTTCTTGATGCTGAGGCTGGCAGCGATATCGAACTAGATAAAGTTCTATTAGTATCAGATGGCACCAACATCAAAGTTGGCGCTCCTTACATTGATGGCGCTAAGGTTACCGCTAAGGTATTAGGCGCACACGGTGGCGAGAAGATTAAGATTGTTAAGTTCCGTCGTCGTAAGCACCACCAGAAGGTGACAGGTCACCGTCAGTGGTTTACCGATTTACAGATTACTGGTATTAATCAGTAATATTAGGAGAAAACTGAAATGGCACACAAGAAAGCTGGTGGCTCATCACGTAACGGCCGTGACTCACAAGGTCAGCGTCTAGGCGTTAAGGCTTATGCTGGTGAAGTAGTTACCGCAGGTAGCATCATCGTTCGTCAGCGTGGTACACATTTCCATGCAGGTGCAAACGTTGGTTTAGGTAAGGATGACACTCTATTTGCTAAGGCAAATGGTAAGGTTACCTTCGTAACTCGTGGTTCTAAGGGCCGTAAGTTTGTTGAGATCGTTGAGACTCAGCAGTAATTCTTAAGAGTTACAATTAAAGAGGCTCGCTCCGGCGGGCCTTTTTAGTCTGTACATTAGTTTTTCTTTAGTTGTGGCTGCTGTTGCCACCTAGAAATCAGGAGGATAGTCAGGTGAAATTCGTTGATGAAGCCGTGATCCGAGTAGAAGCTGGTGATGGTGGTAATGGCATTGTCAGCTTTAGAAGAGAAAAATACATTCCTCGTGGCGGCCCTGATGGTGGCGACGGTGGTGATGGCGGCAACGTATATTTACGTGCTGATACAAATCTGAATACTTTAGTTGATTTCAGATTTACCAAATTCTACAAGGCCGAGCGCGGTAAGAATGGTGGTACATCAGACTGTACTGGCGCTAAAGGCGAAGACAAGGTTCTGCTTGTTCCTGTCGGAACCCGTGTAACAGACGTGGCAACCGGTGAAGTTATCGGTGACCTTCGTAAGGAAGGTGAAGGCCTATGTGTTGCACGTGGCGGTCGTCATGGATATGGCAATACCCACTTTAAATCTGCAACCAATCAGGCTCCAAGACAGAAGACAAACGGTACTCCTGGCGAAAGAAGACAGTTAAAACTGGAGATGCTGCTTGTTTCTGATGTTGGTCTGGTTGGTCTACCTAATGCAGGTAAGTCAACATTTGTCCGCTCAGTTTCTGCTGCAAAGCCAAAGGTTGCAGACTATCCTTTCACAACTCTTGTTCCTTCACTAGGTGTTGTTAAGACCTCAGAGGGAAGATCTTTTGTTATTGAAGATATTCCTGGTCTGATTGAAGGTGCTTCAGAAGGTGCTGGTTTAGGACACCGTTTCCTAAAGCATCTTGAGCGCTGTCGTGTTCTTGTTCATCTGGTTGATGTTCATCCTGTAGATGAATCAGATCCTGTAGATAACGTTATGGTTATCGAGAATGAGATTAAGCAGTATGCTCACGAGCTATACAACAAGCCTCGCTGGCTAGTTGCAAACAAGGTTGATCTTGGTACCGAAGAAGAGGCTCAGGAGACTCTTCAGCGCATTATTGATGCTGTTGAGGTTAAACCTGAGAAGACCTTCATTATTTCCGGACTGAATAAGACCGGTGTTCCTGAGCTGCTTTATGCACTGCAGGATCTTGTTGATGAGGTTAAACTCAAAGAGCAGCAGGAGCCTGAGAAACCTAAGGCAGAGAACTTTGTATGGACAGAGCCTGAACTTCCTGAGAATCGTTTCGATGATGATGACGATTTCGAAGATGAAGATGATGGTCCAGAGTTTATTTATAAGGCATAAAAATGGCAGATATTCAGATAATTGTTCGAGTTACTCATAGCTATGTAATTGGTAATAAAGGTGAAATTCCTTGGCATTTATCTGAAGATCTTAAACATTTTAAGGCAATCACTACAGGTCATCCTGTAGTGATGGGCCGAAGAACTTTTGAGTCAATCGGACGTGTTCTACCAAATCGTCTGAATATTATGGTAAGTTCAACTTTTGACAAGAAGGTTGAAGGTCTGGTTGTAGTAAAGAGTCTTAAGGAAGCCATTGATCTTGTCGGTGATAAGACACTGATGGTTATTGGCGGTGCCCGTATGTATGAAGAGGCCCTTCCTCTGGCCTCTGTTCTTCACCTTACAAGAATCAGAAAGTCTGTTGATGGTGACACCAGATTCCCTGATTTCTCATCTTATCCTTTCAAACTTGAAGATAGTGAGTCTTTCTATTCTGAAAGCTGTGGTTTTGAATACGTATTTGAAACCTGGAAAAGAGCTTAACTGCTTTTCTTCATTGAACTGAATTCGATTTTTACACCTGATTTAACGGTAGTTTTCTTACCGTTATCCACACACAGACAGGTAAGCTTGTTTCCCCATACGCAGCCTGTATCAAGAGCCACAATATTCTTTTCATTACATTCTGCATTCAG
>JAZRAY010000202.1:0-4010 GCA_045634805.1 Succinivibrio sp.
CTTGCTCTTAATGCTGCAATTGAGGCTGCTCGTGCAGGTGAAGCAGGTAAGGGCTTTGCCGTGGTTGCTGATGAGGTTCGTTCTCTTGCATCCAGAACTTCTGGTTCCACTTCAGAGATTACAAAGATGGTTTCTGAAATTCAGAATGATGCAAATAATGCAAATGACAGTATGACTGCATCTGTTGAACAGATGGGAGTTCTTGCTACTCAGACGGCTGAAGTCGAAGCTTTGCTGTCCAGCATTATTGAGAATGTTACATCTGTTAATACTCAGATTTCTCAGATTGCTACTGCTGCAGAACAGCAGACAACAGCTACCTCTGAGATTTCAACCAATATGCAGAGTATTACCAACGAATCTCAGAATCTGACAGAGAACGTAAGATCTGCACAGGGAACTGTGAACTCTTCTGTTGATAACCTCAATTCCCTTAAGGCAATGGTAGATAGGTTCATTGTGTAGAAACGCTAAGCTAAATTAATCGTTGAATTGATAATGTCAGAGACTGCATTTTGTAGTCTCTGATTTTTTGTTCAGCTGATATTTCTTTTGCGGGAGTTCTGTCCTTCTTTATAACTTCAAGTGCATTAAAAAGGAATGCATCGAGAGCTGTAATCTTATCCGGAAATTTCTCATAGAACTTTCTATGAAGTTCATCGATTACATAATCACACACGTAAGGCTGAAAAGGTGACTGAATTGCCTTGATAAAGGCTTGTGCCACCTTTCCCTTTGGAAATAATGCTGCAGATATAAAGATATTGGTATCAAGCATCACCTTAATCATTTGAATCCTCTGTACGAGATTCAGTGATCCACTTGGCAACATCTTCTTCTGTAAGTAATCCTGCTTTCTTTCCAGCTCCTTTCATCTGTTTCTGAAGCTGCATCATTGCATAAACAGCAGAATTTACAATTTTAACTTCATTACTGGATACAACAAAAGAAACACGATCACCAGATTCAATTCCGAGAATTGCACGTATTTTCTTAGGAATAGTAACTTGGCCTTTTGCCATAACTCTTGCGTCATTTACAAATAATGATTTTGATATTGTAATCTTCTTAAAAAAGTGGGAATTTCATACTTTCCTACTTATAAGTATAGATGAGTCTTAAGTACATCTATTCAAATAAAAAGGCTCTCCTTATCTTGCCAATATATGTTATAACATATATACTTCAATATATAAGAAGAAAGGTATTTAAAAGATTATGGACCAGCAATCAGAATTTTCGGTCATTTTCTATGAAAAAGAAGATGGCACTATGCCGGCAAGGGACTTTATCTTAGGTCTTGATGAAAATTAAAAGCAAAAACTTTACGCAATATTAATCTGTTGTCTAAAGTTGGACCTGCCCTTAGGAAGCCGGAATCATCACCTTTAGATGATGGAATCTTTGAAATTCGTACTAAAGTTGGAACAAATCTAACAAGAGTCCTTTATTTCTTTTACGTCGGTAAAAAGGCTGTATTAACCAATGGTTTTATTAAGAAAACTCAGAAAACACCACGAAAAGAAATAGAGATGGCCAAAAGATACAGAGAAGATTTTTTAAGAAGGAGCAAAGAAAATGAGTAATAAATTTGAAGATTTTCTTGCAGAGCAGCTAAAAGATCCAAAAGTAAAGAAGGAATATGACGCATTAGAGCCCAAATATGCTCTGATTGAAAGTATTATTCTGGCTCGTAAAGAGAAGAATCTTACTCAAAAGCAGCTTTCCGAGTTGACTGGTATTACTCAGGCCGATTTGTCTAAAATTGAAAACGGTAATGCCAATCCTTCTTTGAATACACTTTTAAAACTTGCAAAGGGGCTTGGAAAGAAACTTCAGGTTTCCCTGGTTTAATTATTTTTGAAAACAGAGGATGGCTTTCTTTGATCTGCAGGTAGAATTCCTGCAGATCCCTCTCCAGAAAAGCCTCTAAAACTATTCCCGACAGCCAGAATCCCGTGGTTCCTAAGAGGGAGAGAGATTTCCTGATCTGGTAATAACAGTAAACAAGGGCCTGCCAGATGAGTGTATCTATATTATTGAGCTTAATTATCTGAAAAAAACTGTAGCCAGAGATAAGAACAGTGAAAGTGCTTTAAAGAGCGCAATCAAAGATGCCGCAGAAGAGCTAACAGCCTATAAATCAGCAATAGACTTTAAAGGCAGAAATATTAAGGCCTATGCCATGGTCTTTGCCGGACCAGACTGTATCTACTGTCAGCAGCATTAGTTTGAATTGAGTAGCCTTTGTCTGCGCGGATTATAATTGCTGAAGCTTCCTCTCCTATACTAGGGGGAATCGGCATTGTTTTTTTTGCGGCAAGGATTACGTCGTTAGAACTCTTTACTGTATGGCGCAGAAGAAAATATAACGTCAGGAAAGCTGTTACCTTAATACTTAAGGCATTTAAGGTGATATTCTCGGGCTTTCACCCGAGAATAATAGGAAAGAATCAGAATACTATTCCTTAATTCTGATCATGAAGTTTGAAATAATTGCTACAAGACCACCTGTAGTAATTCCAGATGTGAACAGTGACTTGATGTTATCTGGCAGGAAGTTTAGGATATCTGGCTCGAACTCTACAGCAAGACCAAATGAGAAGCTTACTGCCATAACCAGAATAGCTTTTCTGTTCATTTCCTGAGATGCAATAATTCTTACACCTGCAGCTGCAACAGTACCGAACATCAGAAGAGTTGCTCCGCCTAATACAGGATCAGGAATTAAAGAGAATACCTTACCTACAGCAGGGAACAGTCCTAGAACTACCAGGAAGCCAGCGATAAAGAAGCCAACATATCTTGATGCTACACCGGTAAGCTGAATCATACCGTTGTTCTGAGCAAAGATTGAGTTAGGGAATGAGTTTAGGCAGCCTGCGATCATTGAGTTGAAACCGTCAGCAAGAATACCGCCTGATGATCTCTTCTGGAATTCAGAACCTTCAATCTTCTGACCTGAAATCAGAGAGTTTGCAGTGATATCACCATAAGCCTCAATTGCAGTAATCATATAAACGATACCAAGGCCGATGATTGCACCAGGATCTAATGTTATACCATACTTGAATGGGTGTGGTATGTTAATACCGCCGAAGCTTTCGATCTGAGAGAAATCAACTCTGCCCATAAAGTAAGCTACGACGAAGCCGATGATAAGACCTAAAACGATAGAGCTCATTCTCAGGTAACGGTTTGAGCTGCGGTTAAAGAACAGAATAGTAACAATAACAATAGCTGCAAGTGAGATATTCTCAACTGAAGCAAAGGTTCCGTCGGCCTTAGCTCCAAAACCGCCGCCACATGCGATTACACCAACTTTAATCAGGCTTAAACCGATAAGGCATACTACGATGCCTGAAACTAAAGGAGTAATAATCTGTCTGGTGTAGCGTAGTACTCTACTGATGAACATTTCAATGAATGAACCAGAGATTACAGCGCCAAAGATTGCAGCAAGACCTCCATTCAGACCTGCACCGATAATTGGTGAGATGAATGAGAATGAGGTGCCCTGAATACACAAAAGGCCGCATCCGATAGGACCAACCTTTTTGCACTGAATAAATGTTGAAATGCCTGAAGCAAGAAGTGACATGGAAATCAGATAACCTGTTGTTTCCAGATCAAGCTTTAAGGCGCTGGCAATAATCAGAGGAGGAGTGATGATTGCCACGAAGATAGCCAGAAGATGCTGGAAAGCCGCAAAGATGGCATCTCTTAGCGGAGGTCTATCCTCAAGCTTATAAATAAGTTCTGAAGTAAAAAGCTCTGTTTTGGTGCTCTGGGTCATTTTTATTAATTCTCTTTAAACTTTATCTGACAATTATCCAGACTATCAATAATAGCTAGAGATTCTACCTGATAACCTTCGTTTCTCAGATAGCTGCCACCTAACTGGAATGATTTCTCTACAATAAAGCCCATACCTACAAGTTCTGCCTTAGCCTGATTTACCAGTTCAATAATGCCTTTAGCTGCATTACCGTTGGCAAGGAAATCATCAA
>JAZRAY010000203.1:0-8333 GCA_045634805.1 Succinivibrio sp.
GCCATGATCAAACTCTTCGATAAAAAAGATTTTGATTTAATTTTTTTGATAGTCCTTCAGCTCTCGCCTTCTCTATCTCTTTGTTTCCCTCTTCCGAGGGCCCACACAGATTGTCCGTACTTGTTTTTAAAGAACTTTTAAAACGCTTGGTTTTATTTGTCGTTGTCTCTTGCGTGACAACGGAAATGCATTATAGACTCTTTTTTTGAAGTGTCAAACATTTTTTTATTAGAAGTTTGTCACATTTTTTAGATTCCGCATGTTTATGCGATTCTCAGATTTTAAATAGTACATTTTATTTTACAAAGCCATTTGACTGCAGAGACCACATTTTATTATACAGTCCGCCAAGGGCCAGTAATTCTTCATGTGAACCGCTTTCAACAATCCTGCCTTCGTTAATAACAATGATTCTATCCATTGATTTCAAGGTGGAAAGTCTATGAGCGATGGCAATTACAGTTCTGCCATGCATAATGTTTAGAAGATTTCTCTGAACAATTTCCTCTGTCTCAGAATCTAAGGCTGAGGTAGCTTCGTCCAGAATTAGAATAGGAGCATTCTTTACAATGACTCGAGCAATGGCAATTCTCTGTTTCTGACCACCAGAGAGTTTTACACCACGATCTCCAACCATTGAATCAAAGCCAATACCACCACGGTAATCAGACATTTCTTCAATGAAATTCAGAGAATCCGAGGCTCTAGCTGCCTTCTGCAGATCCTCGTCATCAAGCTCGTTCTTAGAGCCATACTCGATGTTTTCTCCAATGGTTCTGTGCATCAGACTTGGTTCCTGACTGACCATTGCAAATAGATCTCTTAAATTGTCCTGTCTTAAATCACGGACATCTACTCCATCGATTGTTACAGAACCTTTTGTCACATCATAGAATCTTAAAATCAGATTGATAATTGTGGATTTACCAACACCAGAAGGACCAACAATACCTATCTTCAGTCCCTTTTTAATAGACAGATTAAAATCACTTAAAACGTCTTTCTTTCCATCATATCCAAAGGATACATTCTTAAATTCAATAGATTCATTAAACGAGTCTATTGTTTTTGGATTCTCAGGATCAGTTACTGCAATCGGTTTTGACATTGTGCTCATGCAGTCGTAGATCATGCCGATGTTCTCAAAGATTGCACCAGCCTCCCACATTATCCAGCGGGACATGTTGATCATTCTGATAGCAATCGCAATTGATATTGCAATGGCACCTGTAGTTACAAGGTAATTAGACCACAGCCATAAGGAGAGAATGATTAGAGAAACTAAAAGAGTACAGTTTAAAAACTGAACACTGATATCAAAGGAAGTCAGAATTCTGAAAATTTTGTATTCTGAATTTCTAAAGGCAGTCATTGCCTCTTTAGCGTAAGATTTCTCCTTACCTGCACCGCCAAAGAGTTTAACGGTTGAGATATTTGTATAGCTATCAACAATTCTTCCTACCATTGTTGATCTTTCAACGGACAGCTCCTTTGAAGTACGTCTTAGATAAGGGATGAAAACAAACAGGGAGCAGGTGTAGAAGCACAGCCATACAATCAGAGGAAGACACAGATAGAAATCTGCGTTCATCAGCATAATCAGCATGGTTGAAATATATACAACCATATGCACAAATACATCAATCAGCTTCATCACAGCTGTTCTTACAGCCATGGAAGTCTGCATTACCTTGTTGGCAAGAGCTCCGGCAAATTCCTCATTGAAGAAAGAAAGAGACTGACCTAAAAGAAAATTATGCAGCTGCCATCTGACCTGCATTGAGTAATTACTTGATAAAGTCTGATGGATCAGCAGTGAATGCAGAAAAGATGCAACAGGTAAAAATACACCAGCACCTAGGAGCATTATCAGAAGACTGCCGCCATGCTCACTAATGAAATTCTGAGGAGAACTTGAAGCAGTCCAGTCAACGATATATCCAAGGCAGGCAAAAAACAGAGCTTCGCCAACAGCTATGAAGGAATTTAAAACAGCTACTGCGGCAAGAAATTTGCCTAATCCCTTGGAGAAGAAAAGGACAAATCTGATTATTCCCTTAGGAGGAACACCTTCACATTTGTCCTCAAATGGAGGTATTAGTCTTTCAAAAAAATTGAATAAACCTTCTTTAAAAATCATGAACGTATTATTTTTCCATTGACTGCATGATATCGTTTATACGATTGCTTGCTACATCAATGTGTCTTGCGAGGGCTGCAACATGGTTTGGCAGCATTGCATCACCGGTTTCGTTACCGCCGGCAACAACATACCAAGGGTTGAAGTCTCTTACAAAAGAAAGTCTCTTTAGAGCTGCATCAACATTTTCCTGTCCACCGCGCTGAACAACAGATGAATCAACAGCAACAAGACCTCTTAGAATATCCTCAACAACAGAAGACACACCTTTTGCAAAATAAACGAAATTATCTGATTCGTAATGCTTAATGTTTTCTTTATTCAGATAACCTAAAGCATACTCAAGCATCTGATTGCAGTATTTTAAAATCAGATAAACATCATCTGATTTGACGTTATAAACACCGGCATTCTTTACACCAGAATCAACGGAAGCACTCCAGGATCTCCAGTTCTGAACACCCTGCTTATACTTTCCTTCTGTATCGTATATAAACCAGAAGCCCCAGACTTCGTCTGAGTAAACAAATGATCTTGAAGTAGCATCCACAAGTCTCTGATCAAGAGTGTCATTTTTTCCATATCTTGAAACAGTCTTGGCTATTATGTCAGAAGCTGGTCTTGTGGCATAAATAACGCCTTTCTGATAATTAACAATGTTATCCAGAATCTTTGGAACAAAGAAAAGATCATTTGGGATCCACCCAAAAACAGAATGAAGCTCGTTATCCAGACTATGAACAGTTGCCTCAGCCATTACCATGGCACGGGTTTTATCATCCTGAATATCTTCAGCTTTTGGAGGAGTAAAACCTGCAGGACAGGTTGTAGAGAAAAGACCTATTACAGCAACATACAAAACATAAACAGCAACAAGTCCTACAAATATTTTTCCAAAGATAGAATTCAAAGGTTTTGGAAATGTCATATTTTTTATTGCGAATTTCTCCCTGCATCAGTTGATGCAACAGATGGGGATCTACTTCGCCTCCTAGTTTATTTATCAGAATACTGTAAAACAGCAATAATTATTGTAAATCTTACAGAAATTCACTTATAAATCGAATTTCTAGTCTATTGTAAAAAAAAATACAAAAAAAACAAATATACAAAAAACAAAAACCTGAGACAACTTACATTACCTCAGGTTTCTTTACGCATTAAAGCATTACATTATTTTTTTACAACGGCTGTAATCGCTTCAACAATGCTATCAATATTGTTGCTGTTAATACCTGCAACACAGATTCTTCCTGAAGCAACAGCGTAAATACCGAAGTCTCTCTTCAGAGCTTCAATCTGATCCTTATCCAGACCAGAGAATGAGAACATACCGTTCTGCTCAGTGATGAAATCAAAATCACCTGCACCAGCATCCTTCAGCTTGTGAGATAGCAGAACACGCATCTTTGAAATACGCTCACGCATTCCCTTAAGCTCATCTTCCCATTTTGCTCTTAAGGTAGGATCTGATAGAACTGTGGTTACGATCTTCTCACCGTGTGCTGGAGGGTTAGAAATTGCAGTACGTACAGCAATCTTAACCTGAGACATAACCTTAACTGCAGTCTCAACATCAGCTGATACAACAGTAAGTACACCTGAACGCTCGCTGTAAAGACCGAAGTTCTTAGAGAATGAACTTGCAATCAGGAACTCAGGATTGTACTTAGCAATAGTACGAACACCAAATGCATCCTCTTCAATACCATGGCCAAAGCCCTGATATGCGAAATCAATAAATGGTAACAGTTTCTTTTCTGCAAGGAACTTAGCGATGATCTCCCACTGCTCATGAGTAGGATCGATACCGGTTGGATTGTGGCAGCATGCATGTAGAAGAACAACATCACCTTCCTTAGCCTGAGACAGAGTCTCAATCATTCTGTCAAAAGCAAGATTGTGGTTTGCTCTGTCATAGTAAGGATAGCGCTCAAACTTCAGACCTGCTGAAGTTGCGATCTGGTAGTGGTTTGCCCAGGTAGGGTCTGAAATCCAGATTGTTGAAGCAATGTTCTGCTGGTGGATGAAGTCAGCGCCGATTCTCAGTGCACCGGTACCGCCAGGACAGTGGCATGAAATTGCCTTACCGCCATCAACGAACTCTGAATCCTTACCAAAGATCAGCTCTCTAGCCAAACGACCGAACTCAGGAAGACCGGTAATTGGCAGATATGATTTGGTCTCTTCCTTTTCAAGCAAAATTTTCTCTGCTTCTTTAACGCAATCTAGAATAACGGTTTTACCCTCGTTATTCTGGTATACACCTACACCCAAGTTAGTCTTATTAGCTCTGGTGTCTTTCTTAAAAGCCTCATTTAAACCTAAAATTGGATCTGCAGGAGCAGCATCGATACGATCAAAAAACATGTATTCACCTGTTATAAAAAAAGATTTTTTTTAATATATCACAATTAAAAAAAATGTGAGATTATTCTATATATTGAACAAAACATGCTCAATTAAAGAGCATAGCCCTTCTTCTTGACCTTAGTTTTGTAATGTTTTCTGTAGTTATCTCGAGCCTTTGA
Source organism: Succinivibrio sp. (assembly GCA_045634805.1). Taxonomy (GTDB): domain Bacteria; phylum Pseudomonadota; class Gammaproteobacteria; order Enterobacterales; family Succinivibrionaceae; genus Succinivibrio. Next base: position 4,672 of record JAZRAY010000203.1, read on the forward strand.
AACCCATGCTTTTGATTTCCATCTTAAAAGCATAATAAGTCCGCGGGTACACTCATCGCAGCAGAAACCAAGCCATACACCTAAAAGCCCCATTCCCATATAAAGACTCAGGAAGGTTCCTACAGGAACTGAAACGCCCCACATTGAAATGATTGCCATCAGCATTGGGAACTTGGCATCGTTCACGGCACGAAGAGAGTTGATGATAATGATATTAAGAATACGGCCCATCTCCATAATCACAGAGACGTAAAAGATCGGTCTGGCAATTTCATATACTGTTGCATCAGAGGTAAAAATAGATAAAACAGCATCGCCCATCCACAGAGGAATATTAACAACCAGAAGTGCTGTAATACAAAGACCGATTTTAACTGAATGCAGAAGCTGTCTGTTTGCAAGTTTTAATTTCATTGCACCTGCATACTGAGAAATCAGAATCTCTGTGCCAAGAGCAATAGAAATAGAGAACAGCATGATAATGGTACACATCTGCATATATATACCGTGTGTAGCCAGAGCAGTTGAACCTAGAGTTCCCACAACTGAGGTCATAAACAGGAACTGCAGCTGCCAGGTCATGTTTTCGCCGGCACCTGGAATACTAACAGCAAAGATCTGCTTTAGGATATCCTTTTTAACAACAAAGAAAAACTTTGGAATAATCCTGATCTTGGTTCTGGTTCTCATCAGATAAAAAAGGAATGCAACTGAAAGAAAACGTGAAACTACAGCACTGATTGCAACACCGTAAATTCCCATCTGAGGGAAGCCGAAATGACCAAATAGTAAAGCGTAGTTACTGATGATTACAAAGATATTTGCAGAAATATTCACATACATTGGATCACGTGTTCTGCCATAGGCTCTTAAGATAGAAGAGCAGCACAGGTTAACAGCTTCGGCAATGAACATGATTGACAGGATCATCAGATAGTTTTTGGAGGTTTCATAAATATCCGCAGGAATATTCATGATATCGCAGATGATTTTTGCTCCGAAAAAGCATCCGGATGTAATTAAGATACCCCAGACAAGGTTAAGACCGAATGACATGTGAACAATACGTCTTAACATCTGCTTATTGCCCTTGCCTATTGCCTGGGCACAGCAAACGCAGACACCGATGTTTACAAAGTTGAATAAGGTAAAAGCAAACTGGAATGCCTGACCGCCCAGATTCATTTCTGCAACCGCCTGTAAAGACAGCATACTTACCATGGCAGTGTTAATAATGATGGTAAAGAAATGCATTGTCAGATCAATAAAGATCGGCCAGCTTAATGAGAAAAGATTACCGTGTTTTGGTCCAGATGCCAATTGTTGAGGTGAAGTATCAGCCATAACGCCTTATTATTTTACTTACTAATGTCAAAGATCTAATAAAAACTGCCGCTAGCATACCACAATATTAGTAATGTGGCATGGATTGAGAGGAATTCTTATTTCTGCTTATTTTTATGAACAACGATGAATTACAAAATGTATAGCTTAAAAAAACAAAAGGACGAAATTAATCGTCCTGTTGTTTTAATATTCATTTAAAGATTAAAGAATCTTTGCAAGGAACTCTTTGGTTCTCTCATGCTTAGGATTTGAGAACATTTCCTCAGGATTTGTATCCTCAAGAATCTTGCCCTGGTCAACAAACAGAACTCTGTCTGCAACCTGCTTAGCAAATCCCATCTCATGAGTTACACACATCATGGTCATACCTGACTGAGCCAGATCCTTCATTACGTCCAGAACTTCATTAACCATTTCAGGGTCAAGAGCTGAAGTAGGCTCGTCAAACAGCATAACCTGTGGTTCCATAGCAAGAGCTCTTGCGATAGCAACACGCTGCTGCTGACCACCAGAAAGCTGTGAAGGATAAGCCTTAGCCTTATCACCAAGACCAACTCTTACTAAAAGCTCCATAGCCTTCTTTTCAGCCTCTTCCCTGCTCTTCTTTCTAACAGAGATAGGAGCAACGGTAATGTTATCTAGCACTGTCATATGAGGGAACAGATTAAAGTGCTGGAATACCATACCAACTTCGGCTCTGATCTTGTTGATGTTGGTTGCTCTGGTAATGGTTTCACCATTGATGGTAATTGTTCCGGATGATGGTACCTCAAGGTAATTTACACATCTTAATAATGTACTCTTACCTGAACCAGAAGGTCCGATAACAACTACTACTTCACTCTTTTTTACACGTAAGTCGATTCCACGTAAAATCTGATTGGAACCGTAATTCTTATGCAAATCTTTAATAACAATCATTGAGGGACCTATTTTCTGCGAGTATCTGAGTTATATTTCTTCTCTAAATAAGCAACAAACTGGCTTATTGTCAGAGTCATAATTAAATAGATAATTGCAACTGCAGTCCAAATCTCGAATGATCTGTAGGTTGCTGCAATAATCAGCTGACCTTTTCTTGTTAATTCTTCAAAGCCGATAACAGATACCAGTGAAGAATCCTTCAGCATAGCGATAAACTCATTACCTAACTGAGGAATGGTTCTTCTGAAAGCCTGAGGAATAACAATCTTAGACATGGTCTGTGACCAGGTTAGACCTAGAGAACGACCTGCCTCAAACTGACCTTTATCAATAGACTGAATACCAGCACGGAAAATCTCAGCTACATATGCACCTGAGTTAATTGAACAGGCAACAACTGCTGCGATGTAAGGCTCAATTCTTGTTCCCAGAATAGATGGGAGCGCAAAATAAATAATAAAGATTTGAACCAGAAGTGGTGTACCACGAATTATGTCGACATAAATTTTTGCAGGGAACCGCAGTAATTTATAGTTTGATAATTCGGCAATACCGACAAATAAACCGATTAAAACACCACATGATACAGCTACCAATGTAATCTTCAGAGTAACTAAAGCACCTAATAAAAGAAGTTTTGCAGTGCTTTCTACAAACTGAACATCGATAGTCTGAAAGTATTCAATAATTGAATTCATACTTAGATCATCTTACCTTAAAGCAATCTCTGCTTGGAGTGATAACTATTCTTCTACGTTAAACCATTTCTTATGGATTTCAGCAAACTTGCCGTTCTTACGGATCTTGTCAAGACCTTCGTTGATCTGCTTTAGCAGTTCAGGATTCTTCTTTGAAACCATGATGCCGTAATCTTCACCATTTAATAACTCTTTAATCTCAACTACAGAGTCATCATTCTGGGTACGTAAAAAATATAGGTTAACTGGTCTGTCATTCAACACAGCTTCACAGCCCTTGGTCTTAAGTTCCATAATAGCCTCAGGAACAGTGTTGTATGAACCGATATTACCAGAAATCTTCTGAGCAGCATTTGCACCAGTTGTACCAATCTGAGCACATAAACGAGATGACTTTAAAGAATCAATGGTTGGATACTTTGAAACATCTTCCTTACGGATAACAGCGCTGATACCTGACTTATAGTACGGATCAGAGAAACTTACACGCTGAGCTCTTTCCTCAGTAATGGTAACACCTGCAATTGCGCCCTCAAGCTGAGAGGTTAAAACACTAGGAACTAAAGCATCAAAAGGCATATTTACAATTTCAACGTCAAAACCTTCCTCAGCTGCAATTGCCTTGATAATGTCAATATCGAAACCAATGATTTCAGACTTCTCATTTGTAAACTCAAATGGAGCAAAAGTAGC
>JAZRAY010000204.1:0-7981 GCA_045634805.1 Succinivibrio sp.
GCTAACACCATTGCAACTGATGCACAGAATTTTGTTATTTTCATTTAATGACTCCTACTATGTATGTTCTTTGATTAGCTGTTGCTTTTGTTAGGGATAGCAACAGAAGTTTCTTTTTACCCCTAAATTATATTTAAACGCTTAAACATCACTTATCATGAAAATCTCTTTTTTGTCATAATTCTATTTTCATTCGATCCAAAATTGAGCAAGGGATCAAAAAATGCTCGATTTCAATCTAAAACTGTGACATTTATTCATTATTTTCGAAAAATATGATTAAATTCAATCAAAAAAGATTAAAGAGGAATTTCACAAAGGACTTTTTTCTTTGAGTCACACCAGCTGTGAAAGCAGATTTCAAGGGAGCTGACAGACATTTTTCCGAAGGAGATGGGAGTATTTACAAAAGAAAGGATTTTTTGTGGCTCAGAATATTTATCGCACAGACGAGCAATTGTTACATGAGAAGAGAATGTCTCGTATCTCTCATCCAGAGTAAGGCCGCGGGATCTTATCTCCTGGCGCAGTTTTTCTCTTAGACTCTGCAGAGCAGACTCATAAAAACCACGAACCATCACCGCATTATCACTTGCAGTCAGACCATCAAACTCAATCTCAAAAGGCTTTATGCTATTAGCACATGCTTTAACAGCTTCAATATACTCTGAGATATTCTCAGGAATCTGTCTTCCGGCCTCTCCCTTTAGAACATCAAGTACAGTTATGTGAAAGTCTTTCTGAGGATAAAAGTACATGTCAGGCTCGATTGTTTTAAGCCTGTCTATGCATACTGCAATTCTCTGCCCTACATCAGGCGCTATTCTGATGAGAACAACCAGTGATCTGACGTTATTCTCAACAAAATCAGTGTAATCTAATCTGCCGTTACCGCCTAAAAGCAGGGTCTCATAGTTTTTCTTAAGTATCGATGCATAGTGTTCACTAAGAAAGCTTCTGTCATATTTAATTCTGGTCATAACCTACACCTGCTACAGTAGAGAATCCCTGATGGCCTTGGAGTTTTTATAGGCAGCAGGAGTCATTCCGGTTTCCTTTAGAAAGATACGTCCAAAATGACTCTGAGAGTTAAAGGACAGAATCATGGCAATTTCGCTGATGCTTCTCTCAGTTGTACGTAACAGCATCTTGGCGATTTCTATTTTGCGTTTTCTGACATAGTCACCGATGCTCATGTTCTTTTCCTGCTTAAAGAGCTTTGACAGGTAGCTTGAACTTATCTTGAGCTTGCTGCACATCTCCTGGAGATCAAACTTGTCATTGATATGATGATCGATATACTGACAGGCTCTGTCCACATAAAGAGAAGTACTTTTTGTCTTCTGATCAGAGAGAAACTTTGCAACCTTCTGAGTGCATCTTAAGGCACAGGCCTGAGCCAGTGCGGCAGCATCAGACTCGTATTTGCAGTCCTCAACCTCCATAATAAAGCAATCTGATACGGTATACATCTCCTCAACCGAAAGACCTACCTCAATGGCAGCTCTAGTGGCTATGGTGATATCCACAATGGCAAGATTCTTTGCTGATCTCAGAGAGTTTCTTGAAAGAGTTCCGCGCATACTTGAATAGATAGAATTCAGAGCACGCTTAAGACCATCTACATCACCGGTACAGATTGCGTTTTTTATTGATTCTTCAAAGAATCCAGGGTTATGGGTTCTGACATTCAGTCTCTGACTCTGTTCGGAGAATATTCTTGCAAACTGCTTGGTGGTATTCTCAATAATGTCGTCGCTTAAGACGGTTTCCTTAAGAAAATCACTAAGATAGATGTATTCTCCGGTAATAGAACTGTGAATAAGCAGAAGAATGGAGGCCAGTTTCTGAACTGTACACATGAAGGGAACAACATTTTCCGCATTATGCTTTAGGGCATAAAGCTTACAGAAATTCTGGTCAAGCTCGGTAATGGAGATAGGTCCGATAACCAGAATCAGATCATCGGTACAGGCGACACCGCCGTATATGACAGGTTTCTCGTCAGAAATAATGGTTAGTCTGGACTGCTTTATATTCTGAACAACCTTCACACGAAATTCATAGTCCGTCTTGAAGACATTCCATGAATCATGTTCTCCCTTATCGAACTTTTCATAGTAATGACAGTCACTTTTGAAGATATGAGTAGGAACAGGAAGAAGATGTTTTAGAAGACTCAGTCCATAAGAAAGAGGCAGAATATTTGCCTCTCCCTTACTGTTAACAGGAACCATAGGTCAGACTAGAAAGAAACGTTGGATTCTAGAATGATATTGCTGTATGGCTTGCACTCACCGGTTCTGACTACAGCAACACTCTTCTTGGTGCCGGCCTTGAACTCCTCGTGAGGAACCATAACAACCTCGACACCGTTCTTCTGTGCCCATGAGGTGATTTTCTCGTAGAACTCAGGGTTCTGAGACTTAGACTCTGAGGCAATGGTAACCTTCTGGAACTTGGCCTCTGCATCAATTACATTGAATACATCAAAAAAGCCAGGTACACCGTAGGTTACAGCAAGATCTATTCTCTGAACACCTGGAGGAACAGGTAAACCGCAGTCACCAACTGTCAGAGTGTCATAATGACCAAGCTTTGAAATAACGTATGATAATTCTGAATTTAAACAACCAATCTTTTTCACTTTATATCCTTATAGTCTGTCTGTCAGGACTTCCTGATTTGATTTTTTAATAAACTCCATTACATCCTTTGCTCTTGGAATTGATGGAGTTGCACCCTTAACCTGAACAGCAAGAGCAGATGCTGCTGTAGCTGCCTTGATTGCCAGGGCACGGTTCATATCTGTTGCAATATTGCAGATTAGGTAACCTAGGAAGGTATCACCTGCTGCAGTGGTATCCACAGCATTTACCTTGAAGGCTCTGCATGAAATAGGATCTGCACCGACTTCCTTCAGAATAGAACCTCTTGAACCTAAAGTCAGAACAAATGAGGTCTTAGGGAACTTGGCGCAAAGCTTATCTAAAAGCTCATAAGGATCGCAGTCCTCTGAAACGCCAGCCATAGCGGCACCTTCAATCTCATTTACAATCAGATAGGCACACTTCTCTAAAGGCAGCTTTAGAAGTTCATCTGTAAAAGGAGAAACATTGAAGCAGACCTTCAGTCCCTTTGCTGAAGCCTTTTCAATCATGTATCTGATATTGCTGGTTTCGTTCTGTAAAACCATGAAGTCACCGGCGTCAAACTTAGCCAGAGTAGCATCAATATCAGCTTCTGTGATTGTCTGGTTGGCTCCGCCGTAAAGAATAATGCAGTTCTGACCGTTGGAATCAACCTGAATAATGGTATGACCGGAAGGGCAGTCTCTTTGAGCAATGTTTGAGAAATCGATTTTATCTTCGGATAGAACCTGAGTCAGGATCTTTGAATCGTCTTTACCTACAGCACCGGCATGATAAACATCTCCACCGGCACGTGATAAAGCTACTGACTGATTTAATCCCTTTCCGCCTGCAAAGATGTTTCTGCTGGTTGAAGATAGGGTTTCACCTGCTTTAACGAAGTGAGGCACATCATAAACATAATCGATATTTAATGAGCCGTAATTTAAAATTTTCGCCATTTCCGTCACCTTAATTATTTTTCTAGAGGTTTATCCGTTGCTTATTATTCTAATGGCTGATGCTCATTCGTTCCGTTATCATAATCTCATCTCTGAACAAATGGAATGAATCAGGTCATCTGTTGTGAGCCACAACACAAGAAAAGTCAGCTATTTTTTCTCAAAATTCCGATTATCCTTCTCAATAATCGAAAATTAAATTGATTATCAAGTATAATACGCAAACATAAATAATTATAAAAATATCATAATCACAGTAAAGCTATATGTTTTGCGCTTAGTGCATTAGTTACTGTTTATTTTTTTACGTTATCCGGTTTTAACAGGACAGTATTTTTTCAGATTACTGTCATTACCACTCATAAAAAATGAGGTTAAGAATGAGCTTTAAAAACCTTTTGGAAAACTTCGGTGAAACACCAATTGATCGTGTTGAGGCTGCAATCAGCGCTTTAAAGCGTGGCCGCGGAATTTTGGTTGTAGATAACGAGGACAGAGAAAACGAAGGCGATCTTATCTACGCAGCAGAGACCGTAACCGATGCTCAGATGGCATTCATGATTCGTGAATGTTCAGGTATCGTATGTGTATGCATCGAAGAAGAGCAGGCTAAGAGAATGAATCTGCCAATGATGGTACAGAACAATACCTCTGTATACGGCACTGCTTTTACAATTTCTGTTGATGCAGCTCATGGCGTAACCACAGGTGTTAGCGCTCCTGATCGTGTTAAGGCAATCAAGGCTGTTATCAATCCAGAAGGAAAGCCAGAGGATCTTGCAAGCCCAGGTCACATGTTCCCACTAGTTGCTAAGAAGGGCGGTGTACTTGAGCGTGACGGTCACACCGAGGCTTCAGTAGATTTAGCAAGACTTGCAGGTTTAGCTCCAGCAGGCATCCTATGTGAGCTATGTGCTCCAGACGGACTGATGGCTAAGCTACCTCGCGTTACCCAGTTTGCCCTAGAGCATGATCTGACCTGTCTATCAATCGAAGATCTGATTGCCTATCGCAAAGCAAAGAACGTTTAATAAAAGGCGGCGTCGACATTCAGTCTGACGCCCTTTTTGTATGTGGGAGTGGCAGATATGAGAGCTACAGATAATCTCAAACTTGGTTGCACCTGCTTTGGAAATCCAGACGCACAGCCAGTTGCTGTCACCCCAGGATGGGCAACAGATTCTAATTTTCTCTTACCATTCAAAGAATTATTCAAAGATTACTATTTAATCCTTATAGATATGCCTGGTTATGGCAAATCAAAGGATCTTGCCAGATTCGCAACTGATCTCAGACACGGTGCCAACCTTCTTTTAAACACAGTTCCAGAAAATACCGTCATAGTTTCCTGGTCACTGAGTACTCTGGCTGCAGCCAGGGCTTGTGCCACAGATGTGAGTAAAAAGATAAAGAAGCTGATAACAGTCTGCGGAACTCCAAGATTTCCTGCTGATCCCTACTGGCCAGGCTTTGATTACAAATATGTTCTCAAGTGTCTGAATCTGTTTGATGAAGGAAAGAATGTCCGTAATATCAAACTGTTCTTCAAGCTACAGACTCAGAGTCATATCCTCAGCAAAGAGCAGAGTCAGTTCCTGATGGACTGCTACGAAAAAATGGGAGATATAGATACAGAGGTTCTCAAGAATGGTCTTATGAACATGGCTCATACAGATTACAGAGAAGCAATGCTGACACTTAAGATACCTTGTCTGCACATCTTTGGCGGTAAAGACCGACTGGTCAAACCGGAGCTTTCCAAAAAGCTAAATCTTCCTCCTTATCACAGATGCTGTGTTCTAGAGAATTCTGCCCACACTCCGTTCCTTACCGAGCCGGATTTATTAGGCAGAACTATCCGTAATTTCATAGAAAAAAACTAATTAACTGAATATCTTATTTTTTTTCTTCTAAATTTCTGGTTAAAAATTTCCGATAACATATGTAAGCGGGAAATTTAATTAATTTTTGGAAGAAAAATGGACGTAGCAACCAGTACCATCTCAAATCTTGGAATAGCAAATATTCCTCATGCGGCTCAGGAAGCCCGCAGAGATAGTATTGCCCGTGAGTCCATTCCTCAGATTAATCACATTGCCAAAAGCCTGAATACCCAGCCAAATGTTCAGGGTAATGCCCAGCTTGCTCCAGCCAATGCCAATCTGTATGTTCAGGCTGATACCATCATCAAAACCGGCCAGGAAAAGAAAGGAATCAGTAAAAAACAGAGCAGAGGTAAGGTTCAGAAGGAAGCTCAGAGCGGTAACACCGGCGCTGCTGAAAAAACAGCGTCATCCACATCAACACTGTCAGGAAATACCCTTAATCAGAATATTTCTGAAGCATCAGGTATAAAGGCCGCATTGGGTGGTTCATTTGGAAGTACGGGCGCATCCTACTCTAAGGAAGCTGATACTAAAAGAGAAAAAGGAGAAGGATTCTCCTCTAAGGTAATCGCTGATACCTATAACAGTATCATTCCAGACAATTCAAAAGGTCAGCAGCTGGATATTGAAGGCTGATTGTTCATCTGCACTCACGAAAAAAACTCATTCAGGCTAGACACTTAGGAAGTTGGCTATATTTACTGCTGTCAGTTCTTCTGTCTTTTTTCTGTTTTCAGCGGCAGCTTCTTCAGACTCCAGATCCATGTATGCTGTAATAATGTCTTCTCTCAGAACATCAATCAGCAACGGTGCGTTTGCAGCAAACCTGTCAACTTCATCAGATAACCTGTCAGCATTAATTGTCTCCAGAGGAATATCATGACAAAGCCAGACTGCAGTTGAGTCTTCGTCATATACTATTCTCAGATTGCCGAATTTTCCACCGATGATATTTGAATGCAGCAGGTCTCTGAATATTTCAGGATGATCTTCTCCGACGTTTCCCAGAACTTCCACCTGCATAAACAGCATTAGAGTTTCCTCCGCTGCATATATATTCAGCAGATTTCCATCTTTTAATCTCGCAGAAGTCAGTCCGTCATCATCAAACGGAGGCAGATCGTATGCCGACAATCCTTCGAGCAGCTTGTTCAACTCGTCAATTTGCATTTATCACCTTTCTATTTCCTATATTCTGATTATAGCTAATCAGTCACTACAATTGAAAAAAATAAACATAAACACTAGACGCACATTACATTATTTAAAAAAAATGTTACACAGAGCATGTTTGCTATATATTTATGTAGTTACATTTATAAGCACAAACTATACTTAGACAATAAGTGATTTAAATTTTGGGGTGATTATTATGTCTGAGAATATCAAAGTAGGCGGAAGCGGCAATCTACATCTTGAAGAGATTAACGTACCAGAACGCAGAAACTCTATCGGCCCTAATCTAAACAAAGCTGAAAAAGAGAATATTGATTCTCTGAGACGCTCATACTCATTTACCAGCAACAAAGTTAATAATCAGATTCAGAACAACAAACTGGATGGATGGGAAGAAGTTCCTTTTGAGGATAATTCTGTAATACACCTGCAGAATGCCTTAAAAATTAATAGATCACAAAAGAATATCACCGCCATTGATAAAAAAATCTTTGTCTCAGACTTTCAGGAAAAAACAGGTGATCAGAGAATCGCGATAACCCCAAAGACCATGCCTGAACTCCTGAATCTTCAGAAACTGGCATCACAGTGCCCTCTTGATTTCAAGAAGAAATGTTCTGAGCTTGATATAGATCTTTATGGAGCTCTGTCAGCCATGTACAAACTGGCAGATACCCCAAGCAAAAAAGCCTATGTTGATCTTTTGATGACACAGGCTTTAGCAAACAGAATTACCAAACTGGCTCAGAAACAGATGCCAAAAAACATGAAAAATGAAATTAATCAGAAAACACTTCAGGCTCTGATTGGTAATCTGATTGCTCAGAAAGGTAACAAAAATGCATTAGATGCAGCTATGACCAAAATAGCTGACTATTTAGGTTCTGTGCTCAATCGCATGCCTACAACAGATCCTAAGAAAATAAATAATCTAGCAAGAATTATGCACAGTGTTGCCAACGTAATGGACGGTATTTCAAAGAACAAGATTGCATATGCATCTAATCTTGAAAAACGCGAAGAATACTACAAGAACGCAGCAGACAATATTTCAAAACTTGATTTAAATAACTTTAAGTTTAAAGACTTCGACCTTGAAGATAAAACAATTGCCGGACAAAAAATCTCAAAGCTGTACGGTTCAGTTTCAGAACAGGTAAACAAGAAGAATAATATAGATTTTAACACCAGAACCAAAAATGAAAGCTATCAGGCACAGCCGTTCCCGGAGTTCATCAAGGACATCATCAATAAGGGCGGCCTGCTCAAGAGCTTACAGAAATAAGAGGTGACCGATATGAACTTAAATCTTGCTGTTATCAAAGGT
>JAZRAY010000205.1:0-4494 GCA_045634805.1 Succinivibrio sp.
TTTTCTCTGAATTATTTTTCAGATAATTTATTTTTTTATAGTACAAATAATGAAAAGTCAAGTTTATGAATTATTTTTCTCTGAATTATTATTCAGAGAAAAATAAAATATAATGGTCCTATAGAAACAATAATTGGCACGTTAATTGAATCATATATGGTAAGATTTAGTTAACCGGCAAAGTTTGCCGGTGTGGTAAAAAAGGTTTGGGGGATAGTTTTATGTCAGTGGATTTCAGTTCAATTGGTAAAACATCCAGTTATATAAATCAGCAAGAAGCTGCCGCTTCGGCCAAAAAGAATAATAATGCCCTAGATCAGGCTGACTTCCTGAAGTTGTTAACTACACAGTTAACCAATCAGGATCCATCTTCTCCTGTTGATAATAATCAGATGGTAAGTACCATGTCTCAGCTTTCAATAGTTGATAACCTAACAACTATTACCAATGGCATGGACAATATTGTAAATTCAATTTCATCAAGCTCTGCATTATCAGCATCAAGTCTTGTTGGAAGAAGTGTTCTTGTAGATTCAAGCACTGCTTTCTTTGACGGCAATTCACCTCTTGTCGCTCAGATTGATGCCGGTTCAGGCGCATCTGATGTTAAGGTTACCATTACCGATACCGCAGGTTCCATTATCTCAAGTTTCTCTGCATCAACTATTGATGGTGTTACAGACTTCTCCTGGGATGGTGTTAAGGATGCCGAAACCGGCGAAATGTATCCAGCAGGTAAGTACACTGTTGTTGTTTCAGGTATGCAGGATGGCAAGGAAGTTAATTTGCCGGTTAAGACATATGGTACGGTCGGTTCAGTTGTTCTTGGCAATACAGTAAGTGATACAAAACTTAACATTCTGGGATATGGCGAAGTATCACTTGATAATGTTGGTTCAATTTCTCTATAAAATTCTATTCAAGCAGGAGTTCTCCCTTCGGAGAACTCTTGTCAATTTCCTGTCAGATAAACTCTCTTTCTTTTACTAACTATCTAATTTTTAACTAAAAAATTTAATGGCATGCAATTTGCTACTTCATCTGCAATAAAGGAAATTATCCGGAGGTACAGATGGATAAGTTATTGTGGGTCGCAATGTCAGGAGCTAAGGAAAATTTCCATAGTCTTGCTGTACGAAGCAATAATTTAGCGAATTCAGGAACTACTGGTTTCAAAGCCGATTTTGAAAACAGCAGAGCAATGTCTGTATTTGCAGATGCTTATCCTACTCGTGCATTTGCCATGACTGAACGTCCTGGCTACAACATGGATGGCGGCGCAATTGAAACAACGGACAGAGAACTGGATATCGCTATCGATGGTGACGGTTTTATAGCAGTAAATGATAAGTCTGGAAATGAGGCTTATACACGTTACGGAAGTTTGGATATAGACGTAGAGGGTAATCTTGTTACCTCCAATGGTTTAAATGTTCTAAGCGAAGATGGCGAACCAATTGTTCTACCTACTATGCTGGCAGACATCACCATAAGCAAGGACGGTGTAATTTCAGGTAGACCTCAGGGTGGAGACTCCAATGTAATTGAAGAATATGCCCGAATAAAGCTGGTTAAACCTGAGAATTACAAGGATATTGAAAAGGGCTATGACGGTCTATTCAGAAGAGTAGATGGCACAACTCTTGCACAAGAAAATACAGTTAGAGTTAGAAACGGAATGTTAGAACAGTCTAATGTTAACCCAGTTGAGGAACTAACAAACCTGATTAGAATCCAAAGACAGTATGATGCAACAGTTAAGCTAATGGAAACTGCTAATCAGATGGATGAACGTCAAAATATGATTTTGACATACGAATAGCGAGGAGAAGATTATGATTCCGGCATTATGGATTAGTAAAACAGGTTTAGATGCTCAACAGACAAATATCTCTGTAACATCAAATAACCTGGCCAATGCTTCAACCGTTGGTTTTAAACGTGGTAGAGCTATTTTTGAAGATCTTCTCTATCAGAAGATTAATCAGCCTGGCGGTAGATCTTCAGCAAATGGCTATTTACCAGAAGGTTTAATGATTGGTGCTGGTGCAAAGGTAGTTGCTACACAGCGTCAGTTCGGTCAGGGTGATGTTGAAACCACTGACAATTCCTTCGATCTTATGATTCAGGGTAGAGGTTTCTTTGAAATTGAGCTGCCTGACGGTACTACTGCTTATACCAGAAATGGTCAGTTTACAAAAAATGAAGAGGGTACCATTGTAACCTCTGGTGAAGGTTATCCTTTACTTCCTCAGATTCAGGTTCCAGAAAATGCTGTATCTATTACAGTTGGTCGTGATGGTCAGGTTTCAGTTGTTGTGGCAAATGAAAATACCAGTCAGGACCTAGGTCAGATTACAGTAACTGATTTCATCAATCCTACTGGCCTAGAATCAATCGGTGACAACTTATTCTTGGAAACCACAGCATCCGGTGCTCCTCAGCAGGGTATTGGCGGTGAAGATGGTATGGGTATTATTCGTCAGAATATGCTTGAAACATCAAATGTTAAGGTTACAGAAGAGCTTGTAAATCTTATTCAGGCTCAGCGTGTATACGAAATGAATTCAAAGGTTCTAACAACTGTTGATTCGATGATGGGATCTTTAATTCAATCAGTATAGCGTTTAATTAGAGGAGGAGAGGAAAATGAATAAGATTGTACTGATTACAGCTGTAGTGAATGCACTGCTTCTTCAGGGCTGTGCTTTGGATACATTCTCGCCAAAACCAGATGATCCTAAGTTTGCTCCTGCTCTACCAGAGGAGGATTACGCAAATGTCGTTCCTACAGGAGGAATTTATAATCCTTACACTCTGAATAACGGAATGTATTCAGATACCTCTGCTCACAAAGTTGGTGACATCATTTCTGTAAATCTTGAGGAGGCAACTTCTGCAAGTAAGAATGCGAATACCTCTCTGACCAAGAACAACCAGAATAATTACGGTGGAATGAACCTTGCGTTCGGTACTGACGACAATACTATAAATAAGTATGCAAACAAATATATAAACAGGTATAACCCTACTTTAACTTCCAATAATTCAAATACATTCAGTGGAACAGGCAAGGGCAGTCAGTCCAACAGTTTGAAGGGCCAGATTTCAGTAAGTGTTGTAAAGGTTTATGCAAACGGCAATCTTCAGGTACAGGGTGAGAAGTGGCTGATGCTGAATAACGGTAATGAGTATGTTCGTGTAACAGGTTTAATCAGACCTTCAGATATCAGTTCAGATAACACTGTCTCATCACAGCGAATTGCAAATGCTAGAATACAGTATGGTGGAACCGGAGATTTTGCTGATACTCAGGAAAGAGGTTTCTTCTCAAGACTGTTTAACAGTGCCTTTAATATATTCTTCTAGTATGCAGGAGAGAGGCTATGAGACTTTTAAAAGGATTTCTTAAATACATAGTAACAGGAGCTGTCATTTTTATGACAGCTGCGTCTCTACCTGCTCAGGCAACCCGCTTGAAGGATATTGCTTCAATACAGGGAATTCGTGAAAACCAGCTTTTAGGCTATGGTCTGGTAGTTGGTCTGTCAGGTACAGGTGAGAAAAACTCTAAATTCACTGAACAGAGTTTCCGCTCTATGCTGAATACCTTTGGAATCAAAATCAGTGAGGGAACAAGCCTTAAGATTAAGGATGTGGCTCCAGTTGCCATTCATGCAACCATGCCTCCTTTTGCCAAGGTAGGTCAGACTATTGATGTGACAGTTTCCGCAATTGGTGAAGCAGCCTCTTTAAGAGGAGGTACACTTCTGCAGTCTATGCTCAGAGGTGTAGATGGAAACGTCTATGCGATTGCTCAGGGCTCACTTGTTGTTGGAGGCTTAGGTGTTGAAGGTGCTGACGGTTCTAAGGTAACTGTAAATACTCCAACTGTAGGCAGAATTTCAAATGGTGCAATTATTGAGCGAGAGGTTCCTGATAACTTTTCAAATACAGATTCATTTGTATTTAATCTGAACCGCTCTGATTTTACAACTGCAAAAAATGTCGTTGATGCCATAAATGATATGTATGGTGACGGTAGTGCTGTTGCAGAAGATTCAACCTCAATCAGAGTCAGTGCTCCAAGAAATCCTGCTCAGAGAGTTGCATATCTTGCAAGTCTGGAAAATCTGGATATACAGCAGGGAGATGATTCTGCTCGAATCGTGGTTAATTCCAGAACCGGAACTATCGTTATCGGCAGTAATGTAAGATTAAAGCCTGTTGCGGTTACTCATGGTGGTCTGACAGTAACAGTATCAGAGGATCCAAGAGTTTCTCAGCCAAACAGTTTCTCTCAGGGCCAGACTACAGTAGTTCCTGATTCTCAGATTAATGTTGAAGAGAAAAAGGGAAAAATGTTTAAGTTTGATACTGGCGCAACCCTGGATGATCTTGTTCGTGCAGTAAATCAGGTAGGACTGGCTCCTGGTGATCTGATGTCAGTACTGGAGGCTTTGGATAAAGCTGGTGCGATAGACGGAAAACTGG
>JAZRAY010000206.1:0-1627 GCA_045634805.1 Succinivibrio sp.
CTTCTTAACGGTTTCGGTTCTGAATACCAGCCACTCGTTCAGGATTGTCTTTAAATCCTTAACTGCAGGCTTGCCATCCAGACCAAGAATATTGATATTTACTCTGTAGGTGTTCTCAAGTGAGGTTACAGCATACAGATGCTCCATCAGCTCATCGATATTCACACGATTTGAGCGAGGAGTAATCACAATACGGATAGGATTGTTTCTATCTGAGGCATTTGTAATATCTGAAACCAGAGGCAGCTTCTTTTTGCTCATCAGATCAGCAATCTGTTTCTCAACAGTACCTACAGAAATCTGATATGGAAGAGAAGTAATGATAATCTCGTTCTTCTCTACTGTATAAACTGCTCGCTGTCTGATTGTACCTTTACCGGTCTCGTAGATCTTTCTTAATTCTTCCTCAGAGTTGGTAATCTCTGCTGCACATGGATAGTCAGGAGCAGGAACAAACTGCATCAGATCGGATACAGATGCATCTGGCTTATCAATCAGATGAACTACCGCATTGGCAATCTCATTGAGGTTATGAGGAGGAATATCTGTAGCCATACCCACAGCAATACCTGTAGTGCCGTTTAAAAGAATATTTGGCAGTCTTGCAGGCAGATACTTAGGTTCATCTACAGTACCATCAAAATTAGGGATCCAGTCAACGCATCCTGTATTCAGATCCTGAAGCAGAACCTCTGAATAAGGAGCAAGTCTGGACTCGGTATAACGCATTGCTGCGAATGATTTAGGATCTTCAACATCACCCCAGTTACCCTGACCATCAACCAGAGGGTATCTGTAGGAAAAAGGCTGAGCCATCAGCACCATAGCTTCATAGCAGGCACTGTCTCCATGAGGATGATATTTACCCAGAACTTCACCGACAGTTCTTGCTGACTTAACATGCTTTGCCTTTGCATTGATGCCAAGCTTGGCCATGGCATAGACAATTCTACGCTGTACAGGTTTCATACCGTCAGCAACAGAAGGCAGAGCACGATCTCTGATTACACTCATGGAGTAATTCAGATAAGCATTTTCAGCGAACTGCTGTAAAGGCATCAGTTCGATGCCTTCAAGGCTTAAATTTCGATTTTTTTCTTCTGACATTTAAAATTTTCCACACAACAAACCACGTTGCGTTTATAATTTAGATATATAACTATTCTATTTTAAATTAATACAGCAAATATTTTAAATTTTTTTAAGTGTACTTCGATTTTGGTATGCGTTATGAGATATGTACGATTTTTATCAGCTTTAGCATTAGTTAGCTGTATTTTTTCTTCATCAGCTAAAACTGTTCACGATATTCCAGACACTCTTCTGGCAAGAGCAGTTACAGCTTCTATTCCTTATGATGCTCAGTTTGACTATGGCAAACAGGGTAAGTCTGCTGATTTTATCAATTCAATCTATCCTGATTACCAGTCAGCAGTTGGTTCTACAAAAACTACTACCACTACTACAACCAGAACAGCAAATTTAGCATCAAACTCTGTAAATACAGAGACCGTAACCCATTCATCATCATTCACCAACAAGATTGTCGACAGAGTTATCGTAAACAAGCGTGCTCACCAGATGATCCTGATGAAGGATGGACGTGAGGTCAGAAAATTCTGGATTG
>JAZRAY010000207.1:0-14846 GCA_045634805.1 Succinivibrio sp.
AGGCACCTCCACACCTCAGATTATGACCAGATATCTGCGCAAGGCCTTAGATGAATTTCCTGAAGGCTCAACCTATCTGGATATCTTCAAGCAGAACCGTCAGAAGGCTGAAAAGGTTGAGGGCGAGGCTGAATACAACGACGAGATTTCAAAGAATACCGCAAAGCGTATTCACGATCTGATTCACAAGGCAGCAGATACCGCCCGCAAGGGAAATCTGATTCCATCAGCCGCTAAGACAGCTGCTGCACAGACAGCATCTGCCACTGCCCAAGACGAGAGTGCAAAGGCCTCAGATGGCAAACCACGCGATGCCTCTACCCTATCACTGTCTGAGTTATCCGCAAGAGCGGCAAAACTTCAGCAGCAGTTCAGAGAGGAGCGAATCAGACTGGCAGCAGAGGGTAAACTACCTGATCCTGCAGTAAGACAGTCTTTAGCCAATGTTGATGAGCAGGCTCTTCGCAAGGCTGATGAAGCTTTGGAACAGAAAATGGCGCAGACAAAGACTGCACCTGCAGAAACTCAGGTCAAAGCTCAGACAGAGAGCAGAGCCGCCCAGAGTGAAACCTTAAAAAACGAGGCTCCAAAGACAGAGACTTTAGCTCCAAAGACAGAACAGGTAAAAGCCGAGCAGGTAAAAGCTCAGGCTCAGGAGCTTTTAAAAGAGCAGGTAAAGACAGAAACTCCTGCTCCTAAGAGTGAGCAGGTAAAGGCTGAGGTTCAAGCTCCAAAGACACAGACAGCTCAGACACAGAATACTCCATCCGAGGTTAAAGCATCACAGAGTGCAGCACAGAATCAGCTAAGTGCCGATGATATCAGAAAGCTTGCCATGGAGGCAGTTAAGGAAGCCTTAAAGGAGAGTGTAAAGACTCAGCTTGAGGTTACACAGACTTCAGCCAAGGCTGCAGCATCAGAGGTTGTAAATGAGCTTAAGGCTCAGCTTGAAGCCTCACAGAATAATGCCCGTGAAATGGCATCCATGGTCAAAGAGGCTCTGGCTTTAAAATCCCAGAGCGCTCCAAGTGAATTTCAGAGCACTCCTGTAAAGGTATCCTACAGTACCAACATGGGAGCATATGGTTATTCAGGCTCTGCCCTTTTTGATTTAAGCTCATTTCACAAGGCTCAGAGAATAGCTGACGAGTCACTGGTTCAGGATTTTACCTCCTCAACAACTCAGAACCGCGTCTCAATGCAGCAGGAACAGCTTGAAAGCGAAGCTTCAGTGAAAGTTCCTGATGAGACAGACAAGGTAACTACAGCTGAACTTCTTAGGCCTAGAGTAAATGAAGATGGCTCTGAGATTGAAGATCCGGTTCAGAATGAAGAGATTTTAGTACAGAACCAGAATCAGGCTACAGAGCCTCCTGTAAATGAAGAGGCAGCTGTAAATACTCAGGCTGCGCTACAGGCAGAGAGTGCAGCTATACAGGAAAATGCCGAGCCTGTGGTTAATGTTCAGGCACAGCAGATTCAGACAGTACAGACTGCACAGACAGAACAGAGTGTACAGAATCAGGCCCCTCAGGCAGATCCTAATCTAAACAGACTGTACTCTCAGATAAGCTCCGAGGCTTCGAACAGAATCCTGAATGCCTCAGGAGAACAGAGTGCTCCAGTTCCACAACAGAATACAGCTCCGGTACAGACAGAACAGTCAGCACCTGCTTCAGAAAATGTTCAGCCTGACAGAGCCCAGAGAGATATCTATGTTCAGGGACAGAGCTCACATGAGGAAGTACTGGTTCAGAATGATAATCAAAATAGACAGACTCAGTCTTTAGAACAGCCTTCATTACAGCAGAATCAGCCTGCTCCTGCAGCAGAGGTTCAAGAAGTTCCTGTTCAGAATGAGCCTGCCTATAATCAGAATCTGCAGCAGGTAAATGAGCCGCAGCTAAAACAGAACACTGCAGCTGCTCTTTATCAGAATATTGCTCAGCAGCAGCCTCAGAGTGTCGAACAGCCTCAGAATATTTATGTAAACCTGCCAGAGCTTCATCAGAATACTGCAGAGCCTTCGCAGGACCTTCCTGAGCTAAGACAGAATGACAATGTAGAAACCAGAAAGGTTCCTGCTGAAGAGCCTAAACAGTCTCAGAACATCCATGAGATGAAACAGACTGATGGCGAGGTTCTAAAGAAAGACGCTCAGATTATAATCACCCGTTCAAATCCTGCAGCTCCATCAGCTGATGCTCAGATTGAAGCTTCAAAGGCTGAGCAGATGGCAGCTCAGAACGCTCAGAGACAGGCTGCCCTGACTCAGGGCGGTAATGCCACACAGAGTACTGTTCAGAACACTGTAACCAACATGACCGAGCAGGTACTGGTTACAAAGTCAGGAACAGTTATTTCACAGCCTCAGCCACAGGTACAGACACAGGCACCTGCAGAAACTCAGGGTGTTGGTCTGAATCAGAATATGACCATCGCTCAGGCTCAGGCCATGACCGCTGCTATAGATGAAGCAGAGGCCGAGGAAACCGCCAAGGCAATTGCTCAGGCTCAGGCAAGACAGGCTCAAGCCCAGTCTCAGACTCAGACACAGGAGCAGGGGCAGACACAGAATACCACTAATACAGCTAACGTACAGAACACAGCAGAAACTCCTGACAGAAACGGTCTTTTAGATCTGGAAACAGAGAGTACAAATCCAGTTCCAAATCCTTTTGCTACCAGCTTCTCCACTATCTCAGGTGTTGGAGTTACAGCAGGATCTGAAGCTGTATCAGATGCTGCCTATGCAAATACTCAGGCTAACAGCGGTGTTACCCTTGAGCAGCAGGCACAGATGCACAGCCGTATTGTGGCAGCTCAGAATATGGATGATGTTGCAGCTGATGACACTCCTATCTCAAATCCAGACAATGACATTTTTGAGGAAATACTTGATCCTGAAAAGAAAGGAATCAACTCTGATCTGAAATCTGCAGTTCAGAACCGACCTTCATTCTTATCAGGACTGAACGCAGGTCTTGGTAACAATCCTGAAACAGTTCAGAACAACACAGCTGCAAATCCAAATCAGGCTATGCAGACTAAGGTTCTGACAGAAACTGTTCCTGAGGATGAGCTTGATGAAGGTGTAGTTCCTAAGGATGTTAAGGCTGTAGATAAGACTAAGGCTGCAGGAGTAACTCAGGGAACTGAGACTTCTGATGACTTTAAGATCAATGCTGTTCCATCCAAGACTCCAGGAGCTGCAGCCATTACCAACGGCAGAAGCGAGCCGATTCCGGATCCTACTGTTGTTGATGATGTGGGAGAGATTAAGGAGAAATCAGGCTTTTTCAGCAAGCTTGCCTCAATCTTCTCAAAAAAGCCTGAATCAGCAGGAGAAACACAGAATCTGCAGCTGAATACAGCATCAGCAAGTGCTGCCCTGATGGCTCAGAATGTTGCCAAGGATTCCCCTCTTGATGCATACACCTATGCATTGAAGGCCCAGATAAACAACCAGGCTCTTCCTCAGGTAGTAAGAGATCAGGCTAAAGAATTCCTTAGAAAACTTGAAAGCCCTATCAATGATCTGCCATCTGTTACCAACTGGCTGAGCTTTACATCATCACCACTGAGCACCAGCTCATCAATGTCACTTGCTCTGCATCAGTGGGCATTCCTGCTTTTATCAATCAGATTCAGTCAGCTGGGTAAATCTGTTGATAAATTCCTCAGAAAAGATGTTGATCTGATGGAAGACAGATTTGATGATGAGCTTAAGAAGATTTCCAAGGAATTGGGGTCCGGTTCAAGAGGAACCATCTCATCTCTTATCGATGACACCTTCGAGCAGATTTCAAGAATGCAGAAGCCTTTAAAGGAGAATCTGCCTGCCCTATTCCAGTATATTCCTCTTCCACCTTCATACGATGGAGGAAAGGAGGGGGCATTCAACGCTCGACCTGTTGTTGAGGAAGATGGAAAAAAGAGCTGGCATCTGACCTTTGTATTCGATCTTAAGGGATTAGGACCGATTGAAATCAAGGCTGTAGCAAAACTTCCAGAGCTTAAGCTGTCAGTTATTGCAAGTTCTGTTGAAGGACTGCAGAAGGTTCAGGAAGCACTTCCTATGCTGAAGGAGCAGCTGCAGCAGGCTGGCATTACCACCAGATCAGCTATGGCAAGACTGGGTAATGTCCACATTCAGGATACAGTTGCATCTCCTGATGTAGAGAATCATGAAAGAAACTCCGATGGAGCAACCTTGTCAGTTAATATCTGATGAGGAGGAGGATTTTTATGGATAATGAAAATAAGGCAGAGGACATCGTTGAGACTCAGGTTGAACCTGATGTTCCCAACAGTCCAGAAGAAGTCAGACCGATAAACGCAACTGACGAGGATCTTTCCTTTAAGCAGACCTACGAGAAGGCCAGCGCAGCCGTAGCCATCAGCTACGATGAGGACAAACAGTCTCCTTTTGTTAGTGCATTAGGTTACGAAAGCAGAGCTCAGGCTATTGTTGATATGGCAAAGGAGCTTGGTCTTTACGTGCATAAAGATCCTGCCCTGTTCAATCAGCTGAAAAATCTCAAGGAAGGAGAGGAGATACCAAAAGAGCTTTATATAATCATCGCTACAATTCTCTCTTTCAGCTACTATCTTCAGGGTAAGACTCCTGAAAAATACAGACGTGCTGATGGCAGCACAGCTATCAATACTGAAGCTTAATCCAATCTTTAAGACTGTGGCATCTAAGCCACAGTCAACGTCAGTCTAATCCTTAATTACGGGTATCTGCAGATAACTCTGATAATTTCCACCCATATGGAAGATATGTCTGCCTTGATTACGGCTTGGTGGAACCTTCACTGCATCGTCAGGATAAGGAACATAATCTGCTTTGCCGCCGATACTCTTAAGCTTTACTTTGGAGTCAGGCTCAAAGGTATACTCATTCTGGCCCAAAGTAATTTTTGCAGAGCCGAATCTTGGGACAAAATCCTTAGAAGGTGCCACATAAGGTGAAATCTTAAGGCAGAGTTTTTCTCCTTTGTGATACATCATTCCCATAGGCCAGATAGCAATATCAACAGGTACAACCTCACCTTTCTTTAAAAGCTCCTCAGAGGTATTTTTCAGGACAGGATCGTAGTCAGTAGATCTGCTCTCATCCAGCGCTCTTTGAGATACGCGCAGATAACCTTCAGATAGAATTGGCATATGAGTTATTCTGTCCAGTACGGGCTGACCGTCTGCACTAAGCTTTTCGACTGTTACATGCAGATCCATGTCATCTGAACCATCTGCCTGTACAAAAGTATGCAGCTTCATGTAGCCGGTAACCTCAGTATCCTTATCAAAGGTGTAGGTAAATACCTGCTGAGCATTGCGATCGGCACAGTCATAGACTAGAGTGCTCTCATTTGAGTGTTGAGATGCTGCAAGAGTGTTATCAGCTGACAGATAAAGCTTTCTGTAGTCTGTTCTCTTCAGAGGAAATTCTTTTTCCACTCGGTTAACAATATCCTCATGACCAGGATCCAGCACACTAAGACGAACCTTTGGAGTATCCTCCCAGCCGTTATCACAATCCATCAGATAATGATCAAAGAACTTTCTTAAGTCCTCAACATTCTCTTTCTGATAATAATCAAACCACTCATTGGTATTGTGTACACGCAGCCATTTGTCTTTACTTGCAATCTTATTGAAGCCGTCAAAGGTTCCGTGAGTGTGAACCGGATTGGTATAGCTTGCCACCACATAGGCAGGAATACGGATATTCTCAAGCTTAGCGCACTTATCCTCCCAGTAGCCGTTTATAAAAGGATATGTAACCACCATGCGAGGCTGATCCTCAATATAGTTTCTGCTTGCAAAGGTTTCAAAGATCACTTCAGGGAAAACAGGGTTGGGGATACCGCCACGGTTGGCTGTTTCACGGAAATGATCAACGAAGCCTTCCCATGGAGCAATTGCCTTTAGATGAGGAGGCTGAACTGAGGCGATAAACCACTGAGAAACTGTAAGCCATGAATTTCCTGACATACCGATATTACCGTTACACCAGGACTGCTTTGCAGCCCATTCGATTGTGTCATAGCCATCCTCGGAATTCTGCTGTCCCCAGTAGTTGAGATTTCCTTCAGAGTTATAGGCACCGCGACTGTCAGGATTGATGATGGCGTAACCATGAGCCACCCAGTATGCAGGATCAGGTCCTTCAAATTTCTCAAGACCGGAAGTCGCCCCCTGAGGAACACCGGCTCTGAAAGGTACATCATCAAGCCACTGACCGCCTATTTCCTTACCATAAGGACTCCAGGCCATGATGGCAGGATGTTTCTTACTGTCATTTGGTCTGAAGATATCTACATAGATAGTTGTACCATCACGCATCTTTACAGGAACATCCTTTTCAAGAGCAATATCGCAAGGAAGAGGTAATGAGCCCTGTCTTCTTACAGTTCCCTTCTTCAAAAGAATAGTTTCAGTCTTTAAAGTATTTCCTCGAGCTCTGTCTGCATTTACAGGAAGACCTTTTCTGTACCAGACATAGATTGACTCTCCATTAGGCATATTCTGCTCCAGAGCCATTCTTGACGGTTCCTGAGCAATAGCTGAAGTTATGAAGAAAGACTGGATAATAATAGTAGATATTGCAAGCTTGTATTTGTTAAGAGATGGTAATCTCATCTGTCACCTCATGTTTACAGTTTTTCAATGCTAATAGCTAACTGTATAAAAAATTGAAGGATTTTTCTTAAACCTAAGACACAGATTCAGGATTAACAAAAAGAAAACAAGGCAGAGAACATTTGCATTCTCTACCCTGCAGCGGTGTATACCGCATAGAGAAAATAGAAACTGCTGTTGAGTGTATTATGGCTCCTCAAGTCTTAACTCAAGACTGTCGACCTTATCGAGAAGTTCATTACAGGATTCAGATACAGCATTAAGTTCACGCAAAACTTCACTTAAGGTTGAATTCACTTCTCTTATATAAGCTGAATTGTCAGTGGAACCTTCAGAAAGACCTGAATTAAGCTGTTCTAATAGAGTTTTAAGTTTGGTTTCAAGAATCTTGTTTAAAGTCATATCAACAAAGATTCTGAGCTTCTGAACCAGCTCCTCGTTCTTTTTATCAAGAGTCTCGTTTAAGACCTTTTTAACTATATCTTCAACATCAGTTCTGCTTAATTCACTCATATATCACCTTCATACGCGTATGGCGGGAAAACCGTAAGCCTTATTTTGCCAACAGTCTATTTAACATTATAGGAAGACAACTTAATTTTTGAGATGTCATTTAACGACTCTGATTTAAATTTTTGACCTATGTAAAAGTGAAATTTTCTGTACAGATTTCTGATTTTTATGTTTGATGCCTCAACTTTAAAAACATCCCCCAACTATATTTCATTTTTTTTGTACTGACGGATATTTATTTTTCTCTGTTTTCTATAATTCAGGTATGACTTGTATAACCAGACTGTAAAAGGAAATAAAAATGAAAGGCTTAAAACTGTTCCTTCTGAGTTTATCCTTATGTATAAGTTCATTCTGCTATGCAGAGGATAATAAACTCATAGTAGGAATAGAAGGAACATGTGAACCATTTGTGATTACCGATCCGAATACGCTGGAACATACAGGATTTGATATAGATATCATCAAAAAACTGGCTGTAAAAGCAGGATATGATGAGATTGTACTGTCAGATATGCCTTTTGATGCTCTGCTGCCATCGGTTCTGACTGAACAGGTTGATATCGCAATTTCAGGTATTACCATCAATGAAGAAAGAAAGCAGATCATTGACTTTATCGGACCATATTTTGATGCAGGTCTTAATGCACTTATAAAGAATAAGTACAAGGATACAATTTCAAAAGCAAACGGTCTTGCAGGAAAGAAAGTCTGTACAAAAGCAGGAACAACATGTGAAGCCTATACCAAGACAATTCCAAACGTACAGATACAGGCATTCGATACTGAAAAGGAATCCTTCAGCGGACTTTTATCAGACAAGTGTGAAGCTCTGGTGACAGATTCCCCTATCATCATGAATTTCCTAAGACAGAATCCAGATGCGCCTTATTACGCATTAAAGGATAAACTTACCTTTGAGCAGTTTGGAATAATGGTTTCAAAGAACAGACCAGAAATCTTTGAAAGGCTGCAGAAAGCATTTGATGAATTCAAGGATTCTGAGGAATTTAAGGAAATCTACAAAAAGTGGTTCGGCTAGAACTAGCCTTTCCACTCCTTTTTAAGAATGGCATACTGAACAGTATTCTCGTACTTAGGTGTGCCATCTTTATTTTTTACAAAAGAAACATACTCTAAAAACACACCTTCACGCCTTATACCAAGCTTTTCACAAAGATGCCGGCTTGGATAATTGTCCTCGGCAGTGTAAGCGTATATACGGCGGGCGCCTCTATGCTTAAAGAGGTAATCAAAAAAGGCATGTACCGCCTCAAAGGCATAGCCTTTGCCCTGAAAGTCTCTATTGAGCATCCAGCCAGGAGAGAAGGTATCACTGAAATCTTCAGAATCTGAGCTTTTATCCTCACCATCTGCATATAGCTCAATCTCACCGATTACTCGACCAGACTCTTTCTGATAAATGGCAATATGGTTTTCAGGATCTTCGATGCGTTCTAATACTGCATTTTTAGCTTTCTCAACTGATTCAAGTTTCATGGACATGAAACAGTCAACCTCTGGAGCTTTGAGATATTCAAAAACATCCTTTGCATCTGCAGGGACAAACGCTCTTAGAATCAGTCTTTGAGTTTCAATGAACATAGAGAAAACCGGTAATACTTCAGGAAGCTTTTATTACCTTCTGACGCGTACCACAGCAGAAGGCACAGATACAGAACTAGTGTCTGTAGATATAATCGCCAGAACATACATACTGATAGGTTGTAAGTTCCTGCAGAGCCATAGGACCTCTTGCGTGAAGCTTCTGAGTAGAGATCGCAACCTCTGCGCCAAGACCGAACTGACCTCCGTCAGAGAAACGGGTTGAAGCATTCACATAGACACAGGCTGAACCAGCTGATTTAACAAACAGCTCAGCGTTTATTCTGCTGTCGGTCAGAATTGAATCTGAGTGAGAAGCATTGTGTACTCTTAAATGAGTAATTGCCTCGTAGACATCAGGAACAATTCTTACGTTCATCTTCAAAGATAAAAACTCTCTGTCAAAATCATCAGCACTGCCCTTCTCTAAGAATGGATAGTCACCGCATTTTGCAAAGGCTTCATCATGAGCAAGAACCGCAACTTCCTTTTCCTTAAGCTTATTTAAAACCATTGGCAGGAATTTATCTGCAATCTTCTCATGCACAAGCAGAGTATCAAGACTGTTGCAGGCTGAAGGCTTCTGAGTCTTTGCATTGAAGATAATATCAACACTGCGCTCAAGATCAGCAGACTCATCAACAAAGATATGAGAAATACCAAAGCCGCCGATAATCACAGGAATTGATGACTCTCTCTGACACATACGCTGAAGCTTCTCACCTCCGCGAGGGATCAGCACATCAATATACTGATCTAATGAGAGCATGGTACCAACAAGTTCTCTGTCAGTGCTGTCTACAAATGAAACTCCATCTGGGGTAAGACCGCACTTTTCAAGAGCTTTGCAGATAATGCTGTGAAGCAGAGAGTTGGTATTAAAAGCCTCTGAACCGCCTCTTAAAAGACAGGCATTACCAGACTTCAGACATAAACCTGCAATATCCACGGTAACATTTGGGCGAGACTCATAAATTACGCCGACCACGCCAAATGGAACAGACTTTTTCACAACCTCAAGACCGTTTGGCAGAACTCGTCCGTCAAAGGTTTTACCGCAAGGATCTTCCAGTGCTGCAACCTTATCAAGACCATCCACCATTTCATCAAAACGGGCCTTTGTAAAGGTTAGACGGTCAACCATAGCCTCATTTAAGCCTTTGGCTCTGGCATTCTCCACATCCTTTCTGTTGATTTCAAAAATCTCATCAGAAGCATCTCTCAGCATAGAGGCTATTGTATGCAGAGCCTCATTTTTCTTAGAGGTTGAAAGCAGAGCAAAATCATAACCGGCTTTACGGGCTCTTTTAGCAATTTCAATAATATCTGTCATAGTTTTACTTGTTTACCAATACTAAATCGTCACGATGTACAGCTACATCACCATGAGAAAATCCCAGAGTCTTTTCAATCTCTGAAGAACGCTTCCTGGCGATAAGATTAAGCTCATCTGATGAATAACGGGTAAGACCGCGAGCAATCAGCTTATCATCAGAACCTCTGATTTCCACGGTGGCACCACGCAGGAAATCGCCCTTAATTGAGGTAATTCCCTTTGGAAGAAGACTTGAGCCTGAAGTTAAAAGAGCCTTGGCTGCACCATCATCAATATAAATAGAACCAACAGCAAGAGTTGCCGTACTGATCCATGACTTTCTTGCAAGCACAGGCTTCTTTGAAGGCAAAAATACAGTGCATTCTGCATTTCTGTTGATAACATCAACAATAGAAGATGGATTTGCACCTGAGGCAATAATAAGCTCAACACCAGCCTCGGTTGCAACCTTGGCAGCCTTAATCTTGGTGGCCATACCGCCTGTACCTAATGAGGTTCCTGAACCTCCTGCAATCTCAATGATATGCTCATCAATCTTCTCAACAGTGCTGATAAGCTTTGCATCTGGATCATGTCTTGGATCACCGGTGTACAGACCTTTCTGATCGGTCAGAAGAATAACCTTGTCAGCCTCAATCAGAACTCCTGACAGAGCAGCAAGATTATCGTTGTCACCAACCTTGATTTCAGAAACACTCACCGCATCATTTTCGTTGATGATGGGAACAACTCCCATCTCCAGAAGAGCAAAAAGAGTATCACGAGCATTCAGATAACGCTCACGGTTATCAAGATCAGCACGAGTAATCAGAATCTGACCTACACGGATATCATAAATAGAGAACAGTTTTTCCCACTCCTCAATCAGTTTTACCTGACCTACAGAAGCGAGCATCTGCTTATAGCGGACATCTTTGGGCAGCTCGGGGTAATTTAGGAACTCACGACCGGCAGCAATAGCACCGGATGATACTAAAATAACCTGAGCCTTCATTTTTAACAGAGCTGATACAGTTCTTACAATCTCCAGCATATGAGCTCTGTCGAGCTTTTTGCTGCCGTTGGTAAGAGTGCTGGTACCAAGCTTGATAACAATTCTCTTATTTTTTAAAGATGTCACTTTTAATTACCATTTGAAAATTTTTCTGAGAAAAACTTTGTTACTTCACCAATTGACTGTCGAATAAATTCTGCACGTCCCATCTTCTCATTTGAGAGGACAGTAATATCGCTGAAATTGTTCTCAAGTAAAGTTACGTCATCGTGGCTTACTACAGAGTCCTTGATAATACTCAAATATGTAGGAACCTTGCAGGCGCCGCGACCGGAAAGAATACCCTGCTCTTTTAGAGAGAATACCTTAAACTGCGGAGTAAGAGTATCCCAGCTGCTTGCATCTAAATCCAGTCTGTTACATAAGGATGAACGCAGACAGAGAGGCATTGAGTTTAGGATTTCCTTATCCGTAAAGAAAGAATGAACATACGGAGCCAGCACAGCAAGAGCCTTTACTGAAGAGCTCTTGAGGATTGCCGCACGGATACATGCTGTTGCTGCTATGCCTGAGCCATAAAGACCGATATTGGTGGCATCAATATACTTTAGAGTTGAAAGATAATCGATGGCCTCTTCAATAGCCATAGAGAAATGATCATTAAGATTCAGTTTCTCACAGGCACCTGCACCTGGCATTTCAAGTACAAAGGCACAGATATTTGCCTTTGCCAGATAATCATTGATTAGTCTGTATGCAAAGGAGAAGTTTGACTCATATGGGCAGACAATAATTACGCATGGATATACCTGCTTTAAATCCGGAAGATGCAGATAGCCGGAAACCTTTTTACCGTCTACTGTGAAGGAATGCTCCTGCAGAATACCGTTTGAAGGATCGATTTCATACATCTTCTTATATGTTGTTCTGCACAGTACATCAGAATTCTGTGCAAGTACATCTGTTTTCAGGAAAGGATATGCTGCAATGGCAAAATAACGAGAGGCAAGACGATAGTTGTGGCTTGCGCCCTTGACGTCGTTTCTGCTTTCACATTCATGAGCACGGTTTACACGGATCTGCGCAATGGAATTGAATTCATAGTTCCAGTGACCGCTGCCGTATTCTTTTACAGTATCAAAAAGAGTTTCTCTGCTGCGAGGTGCTTTGGAAACGCATATCTTTGCCAGTGCCTCATCAATATCTAAAGCACTGCCGCCAGAGAAAACCCACTCAAATTTAAGAACAGGTCTGTAGAATTCATAAACAAAGCCAAAAGAGATATCTTCTCTTGATAACTCTGGAAGTTCAGCTCCGCTGTTGGAAATTACCGATGTCTCTGGATATACAAATTTTGGTTTAAAAAGGATTTCACTTAAGTTTAAAGATTCTTCCATAAACACATCTCTAACCTAGTCATATATATTAAGCAGATTTTAACCTATTTAAGGTGTAGATGCACTTTTAATCACTTTGAACAAAAAAGGAACAGAGAAAAATAAGAAAAAATCCACTTTATGAACAGGGGAAATACAAATTTCGGGTATATCAACATTTGTATAAAATCACCTAAGCCCACCGAGATCTCAAAATTGAAAAAAGCGCATTCCAAAGCCAAATTCCGGATATAAGCCACCGGACATCCGACAAAGTTTCCCACAACTTTCTAAGCCATTTTATCTTAGTTTCCCACCGTTTCCACCGTAACCCACAGAGTTTCCCACAACCTGCGTAGGGAAAAAAATTCAATAAAAATATTCATAAATTCCTAAATAAAAATGTAGAAGTATTTAAAAAAAAGGAAAAAACAAAAGTCAGTTTTATTCAAAAATCAAATTTAATTTATCTTATTGTTTTATAGTTATTTTTAATAAG
Organism: Succinivibrio sp.; assembly: GCA_045634805.1. Classification (GTDB taxonomy): domain Bacteria; phylum Pseudomonadota; class Gammaproteobacteria; order Enterobacterales; family Succinivibrionaceae; genus Succinivibrio. The sequence goes on from JAZRAY010000207.1 coordinate 12,972, forward strand.
AAATTTTCATTTTTCATAAAAATGTTACTTGGATAAAAACCAATGAATAATGAAATAGACATATAGAAAATATTTTTTATACGGTTTAGTTATTTTTACCCTACTATGATAAAAATCATCAAAGATACGTTTGATTAGTTGAAAATAGAGCGATTTAGTAAAAAAACCGAAAAGTTTCCCACAACTGTGGGAAACTTTTTCCACTTTCCCACAAGTGTTTTTTACTAGTATTTAGACGGTGGGATAATATGTTAACATATTGTTTATTAAAAAGATAATATACAATCAAACCACCATTTTACACTGACAAAAAAATGTCAATAGTTTTGTTTAAAACAAAAAAAATTTTTTACCCACACATTTTCCCACAGGTTTGGGGAAAGCTATTCTGCTGATTATTTCTTTCATTTCTGTAATCAAAATGCTAATTATTCCTAAATAGCTTAATTTTTATTATTTACTATTTGTTTTATAAGGTTTTAATTTTATAAACCACATCAACTGGTAGTGTTTATTATTAAATACAAATCTCATAAAGACGTCATTTATGAGTTTTGAAAAAAAATTTTTATGATCTCTGTTGTGGGAAACGCTGTATTATCTATTAACATATTGATATTTAGTTTCTTTTTAGAATGCAATAGCTTTTTTTTAATTTTTTCCCACAAGCCTTTTTTGTTGATTAAATGCAATTTACCCACAGTTTCCCGCCTAACCCACAGAGTTTCCCACAGTTTCCGACACTATCCACAAATGCAGGATTTACTACTATTTACTTTCATTTTTGAAAATTGCTTTTATTTGATCTTTTCAGAACATTTACGTTTATTTTATTGAACATTATTCTGCAAATTTTCTTTTCTTACTCTTCAATATCAAGTTTTGAGTCCGACTCTCCTTAAATCTGCTAAAATTTGATGACTAAAAGATAAGGATATAAAGTGGAAAACAAAAAAAAATCAGTCCTGCTGCGCTCAGGTGCAGTTACAGCAGGAGCAACATTTCTGTCACGCATTCTGGGAATGCTGCGTGATATAGCTATTGCATCTTTACTTGGTGCATCTTTAAGTGCTGACGTTTATTTCTTCGCCAACAGAATTCCAAACTTTTTCAGAAGACTATTTGCCGAGGGAGCTTTTTCACAGGCATTCGTTCCGGTTATGAGTAAAACCAAGGAAACCGGTGATAAGGCAGCACTCAAGGAACTGTTAGATAAAACAACCGGTACTCTCGGAGCAATAGTTCTTTTAATTACACTGATAGGTATGATTGCCTCACCTATTCTTACTGCAATCTTCGGCTGGGGATGGTATCAGGCCTTTATCAATCATACTGACGAGGCAATTAAGTTCACTCAGGCAAGTTATCTTTTAAAAATTACTTTCCCTTACCTGTTCTTCATTACACTTACTGCTCTGAGCAGTGCGGTACTGAATGTATTCGGTAAATTCCTGATCCCTGCGATTACACCTTGTGTGCTTAACATTTCGCTTATCTCATTTGCTTTCTTTGTAGCACCTCATTTTGATGATCCTAATGTGGTACTGGCATATGGTATGGTTGTAGGCGGTGTACTTCAGCTTTGTCTGCAGATTCCATTCCTACTCAAACTTAAGATTTTCATAATGCCTAAGTGGGGATGGTCTCATGAGGGCGTTAAGACCATAAGACACCTTATGATTCCAGCTATCGTGGGTGTATCCGCAAGTCAGATTAACCTCATTGTAAACACCGCACTGGCTTCTTTCCTGGCTACAGGTGCTATTTCATATCTGTACTATTCAGACAGATTACTGGAGTTTCCAATCGGAATCTTTGCTGTAGCAATTTCAACAGTTATTCTCCCTGCCCTCTCAAAGATTGATATCAAGGCAG
>JAZRAY010000208.1:0-2007 GCA_045634805.1 Succinivibrio sp.
GACCACGTTTCAGGCGAGCGTCTTCTATCTGGTCAGGGTCTGGTTAACACTTATCAGGCTATTGCTGAGCTTAACGGTCACGAGATCAGAGACGTTGTTCCAGCTGATGTTACCGGTGGTGCTTTTTCTGAGGATCCAGATCCAGACTGCAAGGAAACTGTTGATCTGTTCTGCAAGCTGATGGGTTCATTCGGTGGTAACCTGGCTCTTAACATTCTGGCTAAGGGCGGTGTTTATATCGCTGGCGGTATCGTTCCAAGATTCATCGAGTACTTCAAGAAGTCAGAATTCCGTAAAGAGTTCGAATCAAAGGGCCGTTTCAACGACGCTTTAAACAAGATCCCTGTATATGTAATTTCTCAGGGTGATGCAGGTCTGTTAGGCGCAGGTGCTTATGTTCGTCAGGAACTAGGTGCTAAGCTTTAATCTTTAAGATTAAACCTGCAGGAAGGGAGCATAAAGCTCCCTTTTTTATTGTCTGAATTCTACATACAACAAAGGGAGCTTGCGCTCCCATTAATGTTAGTTTTATGGAATGTAATCTTTTATGGGTTAAATGGCCATACGATTGGAATGATGAATACACTGACAATGTAGCCAATGATACATAGAGGTGTACCAACCTTGATATAGTCAATAAAGTGCAGACCTGCAGGGTTCATAACCATTACGTTTGGTGGTGTTGCAACAGGAGTTGCGAATGCGCAGGAGGTTGCAATTGAAATAGCCATAACCACAGCGTATGGAGAAACCTGAAGCTCCTCTGAAATTGAAATACCGATTGGAATCAGCAGTGCTGCTGTACCGGTATTAGACATAAACTGTGTCAGACCGCAGGAGATAATAAACAGAACTGACATCATCACTGTATCAGATGGATTATCGCCCATCAGACCAATAACAGATTCTGCTATCATCTTACCGGCACCGGTTTTCTCAAGAGCACCGGCAATTGGAAGCATACCTGCAAACAGGAAGATGGTAACCCAGTCAATTCCCTTGTAAGCCTGTTTTTCAGTAATACATCTTGTGACCACACAGGCTAAAGCACCGATAATAGCAATCATTGCCTGAGATAAACCAGGAATACCGAAAATCAGACCATAGATAACGAAAATCAGAATACCAAGAACAGTCCAGCGCTGACGAGGTGAGCCTGAACCAGTCAGTTCATTACCTAAAACACCTAAGTCAGAATCATTCTTTGGAAGCAGCTTTCTGCCGATAAATACCATGAAGAATACGCTGATGAAGGCAACAGGAGCACCAACAAATGCGAACTCGAAGAAACCGAATGGCTCCAAACCACGCTCCTGCAGAGCTGATACAGCGAACATGTTAGGAGGAGTACCAACCATGGTCATCATACCACCGGCATTGGCAGCAACAGCCATGGCCATCAGAATCGCCGTAGCAGGGATCTTGGCTGAAGCACATACACCAATAACCATTGGCATTAAACATGCGATAGTACCTGTATTTGATGCGAAAGCTGACATAATAATTGTTAACAGCATGAAGGAAATCATAAGAGGAACTTCACTGGTACCGACTCGTTTTACAACCATTCGACCGATTGCCTGAGCAAGTCCTGATTCGAGCATGGCAGTTCCAACAACGAACATACCAGCAAACAGAACAACAGTATCGTTAGACAGACCGGAGAAGGTTTCTTTAGGAGTAAGAACTCCACACACACCTAAGGTTAGGGTTCCTAATATTGAAGTTACGGCAACAGGAATCAGTTCTGTAACAAACAGAAAAGCCACTACGCCAAGTACGATTAAAGTTATTGTAGCGTTATCCATACTCTTTCCTTATGTTGATAGCAGTTAGCTATATTAGTTATTTTTATCATTTTCTATAAGGCTTTTATGTGAGAGATTACGCAACGAAGAAAAGTAGAATTAAATTTATTGAAGATTTGCAATGAAATTCAAATAAAAAATTTTTGAGGAGAAAAGGATATATATCAGCAATCTTGACCTTAAATATCTCGATTGTAAT
>JAZRAY010000209.1:0-4791 GCA_045634805.1 Succinivibrio sp.
ATTGAGAATGGTAATTCATCCTCGCAAAAGTCTGTGGAAGTCAGTGTCCTATATAGCGATAATCATCTGGAGAATACCAAAGACAGTACAGAAACTCCAAAGTCATATGAGGATAAGCCTGAGGAGAATATAGAAAAAGACAAAGCACCTGATGCAATTCCTTTAAAAAAGAAGAAAACACTAAAGGCTGTAACTCCAAAAACTGATAACCCAAAGGAGATAAAAAAGCCTTTAAAAAAAGAAAAGAAATCCGCTGCTGCCTCAGTTAAACACTCAGCTCCAGATAAATCAGCTGCAGATATGAATGAAAGAAGTGAACTTAAAACACAGAATAAATCACTGAGTGGACCTGGTCAAAGGCCTGAAACATCTAAAGCAACATATAATCAGCTTCTCTTAAGACTCTCATCCCTGAAAAGGTATCCTCAAAGAGCAAGACGACAGGGGAAAGAAGGGCAGTGTGTAATTGCTCTTAATATTTCTGATTCAGGAGTGGTTATATCTGGAAGCGTGAAAAAAAGCAGTTCACATCTTGTTCTGGACGCAGAATGTGAGCGCCTTATTTCTAAAATAACAGGTTTTGACACACAGGAAAAACAGTCCGGGAACGTTGTGCTCATTCCTGTGAATTTTCATCTTGAAGACTGATAAAAGTATATAGACTACTGGGAATAGTCCACACATATCCTAAATTAAATCTTCTGTTTCTTATTATCAGAGTTTTTTGCAGAAAGAATTGACTCTGAACCTTTTGCAAGAATAGTCTTCTCAGGTGATTTCTTTGCAAGAATTGCATCACATGCTGACAGAAAAAAGTTTGGTCCTAAACCGCATGCAGTAGTAGCTAATTTATCCATATTATTTATTCTCTTCTTATTGTTATTATTTTTACTTGTTATTTTGTGTATTACTTAGCATATACAGCTCTTTGAGAGATTCCTATCTTTTGTATTTAACAATGTGGTTTAAATCCCATTTTTTGCTGTTAATTGGAGCGTTAACTGTAACAGGATACAGGCTGATTATTTATAAGTTGGATAAATTTCACAAACGATCTTTTTAAAGTTGGTAAAACTGCACGAAAAGGTGGTTTTGAACCTGGTAAAACTGCACAATTGGCTTAAACACAGGGAATGTACAATATTAAGAGCATATTCCGCTTAGGAATGATAAAATAATCGGCAGTCTGACGGTCCTATCTGACCGCATTTTCACAAAAAAATAAAAAAAATGTTAGGAAATATACGATGAGTTCGTTATCAGCTTTCTTAGAGAGAAAGAATATTGAAATCTCTCTGCATCGCTATGGAATCGATGCCTTGGGCGCTATGGCTCAGGGCCTTTTCTGTTCACTTCTCATTGGAACCATCATGTCTACTCTTGGTAGACAGCTTGGTATTGAAATTCTTGTAACCATTGGCGGCTATGCCTTTTCAATGTCTGGTCCTGCTATGGCAATTGCTATTGGTTATGCGATTAAATGTCCAAGAATGGTTCTGTTTTCACTTACTGTTGTAGGCGCTGCTGCCAATGGTTTAGGTGGAGCAGGCGGTCCTCTGGCTGTTTTAATAATTGCTATTGTTGCAGCAGAGTTTGGTAAAGCTGTATCCAAAGAGACCAAGGTTGATCTTCTGGTTACTCCATTTGTGACTATTTTTGTCGGCGTTGCTCTGGCTATCGCGATTGCGCCTCCAATTGGTAAAGCTGCAAGCTCCTTAGGTCAGCTGATTATGATGTCTACAGAACTGCAGCCATTTCTAATGGGTATTCTGGTAAGTGTACTGGTAGGTATTGCTTTAACTCTTCCTATTTCATCAGCTGCTATCTGTGCCGCTTTAGGTCTGACAGGTCTTGCCGGCGGTGCTGCAGTTGCAGGCTGCTGTGCTCAGATGGTTGGCTTTGCAGTGATTTCATACAGGGAAAATGGAGTAGGCGGTCTGGTTTCCCAGGGTATCGGTACATCAATGCTTCAGCTTAGCAACATTGTAAAGAATCCAAAGATCTGGATTGCACCTATTCTAACCTCTGCTATTACAGGTCCTATTGCTACCTGCTTCTTTGGTCTGCAGATGAACGGTACTGCGGTTTCATCCGGTATGGGAACCTGTGGCTTTGTAGGTCAGCTTGGTGTTTACAGTGGCTGGGTGAATGATGTTGCCTCAGGTTCAAAGGCTGCCATTACCTCCTTTGACTGGCTGGGACTAATCATGGTTTCTTTTGTAATGCCAGCTGTTATCTGTCCTCTAATCAACATGGTCTTAAAGAAGATCGGCTGGGTTCGTGAAGGCGATATGAAGCTATCAAGAGCTTAAGCACAGAAAAAAAGCAGTAGTCATATCAGGCTACTGCTTGTTCAAATCTTATATTCTGTCTGATTCTACTTCTGAAGAGTTACATCCTCTCCATATACTGTAGCAAAATCATTCTTCATGGAAATGGTATAGAAGCCATGATCCTCACAGTATTTCTTCAGTTTCTGTACCTTGTCTTCGCTACCGTGCTCTCTTTGTGAATCATCACCTAAGAGAATATAGGCACGTGATTCATATTTTTTGTTGTTGGTGATGTACTGAGACATAGACAGATCACCTGAACTGTTACCAAAGGATAGAACAGGAACCTTTCCAATTTCTCTTGCAATAATAGGTACCTTGTTCATCTTTACGTTCTTGGTGATTAACTCACCGGTGTAAATAAGTTTGTCATCTGGCTGATATACATAATCAAGTCCATCTTTGTTTCCCTGACCTGTAGCCTTGATTACACCATCAGAGCCGATAATTCTGTCTGAAGGAACATCAAGTACATTCTCTAGAAGAACTCTTACGATATTTCTTTCAGTACCGCTGACGATGTAAATGGTGAAGTCTTTTTTCTCAAGATACTTAACCAGTGAAATCATTGGACGGAAATAAGCATCGCCACGCTTGAGGTTGTTAAAGCCCTTGGCATCTGTCTTCATGAATTCACGTGCATAGGCCTGCACTTCATCAATAGTCATACCCTTAAAGGACTCAAAGGAGTATTTAGCATGAATCTTCTCGGCATCCTTTGGAAGCTTTCCGCTCTTCCAGCCTTCCTCCAGCTGATTAGCAAATTTCTTCATATAGGCTGGAGCCTTGTAGTTAGGATCACGCAGAACCTTATGTGTAAACATCACCCAGTCAAAGTAGGATGGGTAGGTTTCTCCAACCAGAGTTCCATCCATATCGAAGACTGCGATACGATCTTCCTTTGGAATGAATTTTTCTGATTTAGGATCGGTTACTTCATTTACATAGGTTACAAAGTCCTTTGCTACCTGTGACTGAGGAGTCCAGTAGCTAAGATTCTGATCCGGTGTGGTACTCTGACATCCGGCTAAGGCCAGAGAAAGAGAAACTCCAACAATACAGGTTACCTGTTTTAAAGAGCCAAACATATAAAATCTCCAATCAAATAAAATGACAGTCCGATTTGATTGTAGATTCTAAGATTAAAACAGCTAGCAGAAAATTACTAACTTAAAATAAAGGTCACAAAGAAATTGTCAAAGGAGTGAGTGAACACAGAATTGAAGAGGTCAGAGCTATAGGAAAGTTCGCTCTGACCTGCTTTTTTTGCTTAACTTCTCAGAGTTGCAGCCTTCATGCTTCTTACATACTCTTCAAGCTTTGCGAACATCAGTGGCAGACCATGAAGATTCTCCTCAATGATCTTCACACAGGCTGAACCTGCAATTGCACCTTCTGCACCGATTTCAATTGCCTTTCTGACATGCTCTGGTGTTGAGATTCCAAAGCCAAGTACAGGTGCAGCACCGCCCAGCTCCTTAATCTTCTCAATCACTCTTACAGGCTTTCCGAAGGTGTTCTCTGTACCGGTAATACCATAGCGTGATAATACATAGGTATAGCCCTTAGAATGTCTTGAGATGGTCTCTAGGATTTCATCTGAGGCATTAGGAGGTGCAATAAGGACTGTATTTACACCTGCATCCTTGGCTGCCTGTTCAAAATCACCTGAGGTATGAAGCATGTTGCTTGGAATATCTGGAATCAGCACTGCGTCGATACCGGCTGCAGCTGCATCCTCAAAGAATTTTCTGATACCGCGGGCAACTACAACATTTGCATAGACAAGAATACTGATAGGGATTTCATCATCCACACGGCGGAAGTCCTTTATAACCTCAAAAAAATCGTCGGTGGAAGCACCTGAGTTTAAGGCACGCTTGTCGGCATTCTGGATAATAGGACCATCGGCACATGGATCGGAGAATGGGAAGCCAAGCTCTAAGGCATCAGCACCGCCCTTTAAAAGGCTCTTTAAAATCTCAAGGGAGGTTGCCTTGTCAGGATCACACAGGGTAACAAAAGGCATGAAGGCGCCTTCATTACGTTCCTTAAGCTTTGCAAATCTCTTTTCAAAACGGTTGTTCATAATTTCTCCTTATTTTGTAACCTTCAGTGGGGCAGTAGAGATTCCGCTTGAGGATATACAGCCTTTCTGCTCTAGAATGTTTGATACGTTGAAGATGTCCTTATCACCGCGACCTGAGATATTAACCACCAGAGTCTGCTCCTTATCAGGATTCTGTCTCATAAGTCTCAGGGCAAATGCCAGTGCATGTGATGACTCTAAGGCAGGGATAATACCTTCCTTCTGTGAAAGCTCAACAAAGGCATCTAAGGCATCATCATCGGTGGCACCTACGTAGGTAACACGACCGGTTTCACTCAGGTATGCATGCTGAGGTCCAACTGATGGGAAATCAAGACCTGCTGAGATTGAATAGGACTCGTTAATCTG
>JAZRAY010000210.1:0-1702 GCA_045634805.1 Succinivibrio sp.
GTAGGGTCGATTGCCATTTCCGGCTTCTTGGCGATTTCGCCATCGACAGAAACCATTCCGTTTTTTACAAATTCCTTTATCTGTTTTCTGGTTCCAAGTCCGCAGGAGCCAAGAAACTTATCTAATCTCATAGTGACCTCATTAGATTTTGTATTAAAATAGCTGCCGCATGATTATCTCTGCGGCAGCCATGTAATCATTCATTGAATAAACCAAAATTGATTTAACAATATCAAAGCATATCAAGATTAAGACCATCTTCTTCCTCGAAGTCATCAAGGGAAGGGCTTATCTCTGTCATATTAGCTGATGGTCTGACAGATTCCTTAACACTAGCGGGACTAACGCTGGGCGGAACCAGATCAGCTCTGTTTGACTTAATGGTCTCACTGTAATTGGTCAGATCCTTAAGCAAAGCATTGTTTGCAGCGCTTGTAGTATCAATTGCCTTATTAACAATCTCCTCTACATCAGCTAAGAGTGAATCTGTGTAGCTTACGGCAGCAGCCTTCATCTGATTAGCTTCGTTAGTAGACTTTGTTAAGATCTCCTCAGCCTGCTTAGCTGCATGAGCTATAACCTCATTAGCCTGTGCGTAGGCCTGCTGCATGATCTCATGCTCATTTATCATGGTGTGAGTCTGCTCTGTAGCCTTGTCGATCAAATCCTTAGCCTTTTTACGAGCATCCTCAAGGATAGCCTCTTTATTACTGATAATCGTCTGATATCTGCGAATTTCCTCAGGAGTCTTACTTCTAAGCTCGCGAAGAAGCTCGTCGATTTCTTCCTTGTTGACAATGATATTTGTGTGAGAAAGAGGCTGGTGCTTGCAGCTTTCAATAAATGTTTCTATTTCATCAATACATTGTTCAATTCTACTGCTCATACTATAAATCCCCCTTTACGCTTTATTCTCATACCCGTATTTTTTATAAACCATTTGTGCGACCTCAGGTGTTACACAGCGGCTTATATCCCCGTGGAAGCTTGCGAATTCTCTAACAGTTGAACTGCTAAGATATGCGTACTCAAGACTTGTGGTAAGGAAAACAGTATCAACATCATTATGTGAAAACGCTCTGTTAGTCTGCGAAATCTGAAGTTCATATTCAAAATCCGTAATAGCACGAAGTCCTCTGAGCAGAATTTTAATATCATTCTCTTTGCAATAATCGATGATGAGACCTTCATAGGAATCAACCTCAATATTGCTGAGATCTGCAGTAGCTTCTCTTATCATCTTAACACGTTCATCAGGCGAAAACAACGGACTCTTGGCGGTGTTAACGCTCACGACAACAACCAGTTTATCGAACATTTTGGATGCTCTCTTGATAATATCGAGATGTCCTAAAGTGATAGGATCAAACCTTCCGGGATATACAGCTATTTTCATATTTCTAAAACCTCTTTAATTATTTAACCCTTACGGTACAGGTTGCCTTGTGCTTACCGTCAGCAGACTTGGCTGTGATCTTAGCCTTACCCTTGCTGAGTGCTACAAGATTACCATTTGCATCAACTGAAACAACACCGGGTTTACTACTCTTCCAGGATACTTCCTTGTTGGTAGCCTTTTTAGGATTAAATTTAACGCCAAGAGTAAATCTCTCGCCTACAGCAAGCTTAAGCTTTTTCTTTGTAAGCTTGATTGATTTAACTCTCTTAGACTTTTTAACCTTAATCTTAATCTTAACCTTGT
>JAZRAY010000211.1:0-3137 GCA_045634805.1 Succinivibrio sp.
TTGCAGATCTCCATTATTCCTTTAATAATTTCATCGCCTCTGTTAAAGCGAACATAAATACTGCCATCAAACTTTCTGTAATCCATATTATTTTTACTTCCTGAGTGTTCAAAACAATTACTCTTCGCTGAGTATCATTACGAAGGCTTTTATGAACTATTGATGCGTTATAAGCTAAAAATATTTTCCCTGAATTTATCCAGTTTTCCTGATTTTGCAAGATCAATCAGACCGTTAAGCAGATTCTGGATTTTATTTCTATCTTCTGGAAGTCTGCCCCTAATCGGAACAGGTAAGGTTATATGTTCCGCCTTAAAGACAGTTGGAATTTTGATGTTATCCACAAGTACAGACAATTCACTATAACGCTCTTCTTCAGTTGCTTCTTCAAATTTTCCTGTATTAAGCTCTTCTGACAATGGCGTTTCAGGAAACAATGTAAGTTCGGATGCATAGACCATAACTGGATTTAACTGATTTATAACCTCAGCAGATTTTACTGCATGACTATCTCCATAGTTATGACCTCCTAAACCGCCAAGAAAATTCATAATATATGGCATGCCAGCTTCATCCAGTTTTCTTAAGTTTTTTATAACATCTTCAGCTTTATAGCCTTTGTTCATTCTTTTTAAAATAAAATCATCGCCAGATTCGTTTCCGAAATAAAAGTTCTTAAAACCTCTTTTTGCCAATGTTCTAAGCTGAGAAACTGACTTATTTCTGAGATTATCAATTCTGGCATAGCCTCCTATAGATTTCACATTTGGAAGGTATTTGTAAATCATATCTGCAACCTTCATTAGGTAATCGTAGGATGCAATAAACGGATCAGCCCCCTGCAGATAGATTCTGTCATAATTTTTATAGGGAGAAGACGCCATTTCTTTTATGTCTTCCTCAACTTCTTCTAGTGGACTGATTCTGAATTTTGCATCGTTATAGAAGGAACAGAACACACATTTTCTGTGTGAACACCCGCTTGTAATCTGAAGAAATGCATCATAGGCCTCGTATGGAGGTCTATTTATTCCGCTTGAAAAATGCATATATTTACCTCTTATATCTATATATCGATAAATATCGATATAATGTAATATATTTATACAAAATGTCTTGAAAAATACATTAAAGATTATTATCAAGAAATTCTTTAAGCTTTTTTATTAGAACTTCATTCCGTCTGAAATAAACCCACTTTCCGTGACGTTCTGATAAAAGCAAACCGCAATTTATAAGCATATCTAGGTAATGGGAAATGGTTGATTGTGCAATACCGCTCTTTTCATAAATTGAACCTGCACAGACTCCCCCTTTTAGGTCAACAGATTTATCCAAATGGATTCCCTGTGGAGGAAAATTCTTTTGAGGATCCTTTAACCATAACAGGATGTTTAATCTTGTCTTATTAGACAGTACAGAGAATATCTCTAATAATTGATTCTGATTCATAATAGTTTTTATTATATCTATATTTATCGATATATCAATATATTTTATAAAAGAGTTTTTCAGGGGGACTTCGTAATAAGGTTACAGCAACCTTTCGGTTGATTCGTGACTTAATAAATCAGTGCGATTAGTCTCAAATGAGTTTTTTATCCAGATGGCTGACTCATGAGTACTTGTTAATTATCCTCACTAACTGACAGTTAACGTGAGGATTTAAATACGAGCATTATAGATAAACCAATACCATGTATTTCTATCAGTTTTCTGCTATTTTCTGCTTAACCTTCATTACCCCTAAATCAAGTGCTGATTCTACAGGTTCTCCGTTTTTAATAATGCTGTATAGTGCCTCCTCCATTGGTTCCCATACAAATGCCATCTGAGGAATAGTAGGCATAGGATCAGCATTTTCAACCTGTGCAGAGATAGCGCTGGCATAATCGTCGTTTTTAATCTCATCTTTGGATACAAGATCCTTGATAGGAGGAAGCTCACCGATTTTGTGATAGCGTTTTAGAGCAAAATCGGTCTGATTGATGAACTTAATAAACTCCTCTGCCAGTTTCCTGTTCTCGGATTTAGAACAGATTGCATAGGATTTAACACCAAAGAAAGGTCTCATTGGAGTTCCGTCAGGAAGCTTTGGCAGCGGTGCTACACCATAGTTAATACCGGCACTTGCGTATTTGTTCAGAGTCCATGGACCATTGATGATTGCACCAACCTTTCCTGATTTGAACATATTGTCAATATTATCCCAGCCCTCGGCTCCAAGCACTGACGAAGGCACATGATTCTTGGCAAAATCATAAAGAACAGACACGCCCTTTACAGCCTTGGCATTATCAAGTCCGATATTGTATGGATTGAACTCTCCTTCAGAGTTCTGTTTGAAAACATAAGAGCCGTATGCTCCAAAAAAGCCATAGCTATAGTAGAAATTATCAACCTTGCTGTTAAGTCCATATATACCTTCTGACTTATGCTTCTGGGTAAACTCTATATACTCAGGCAGGGTCTCATAAGGAACAGGCATTACATCCTTGTTGTAGTAGACAACAAGAGCCTCAACAGAACGAGGAACGCCATAGTACTTCCCCTTTACTTTAAAGAGGTCCGCCGCTGTATCAATATAGCGGGAATGATCCTGAGTCATACTGTCAATTGGAGCTAAAAGCCCTTTTGACATGGCATCACCCACACGGTCTGAAACAATCAGGAAGATATCAGGAGTCTTCTCTCCTCTGCTTATCAGATCAGCTACCTCATAAACATGATTTGCAGAATCCTTATCCTTAATATCAACCTTCACACCATATTTCTTCTCAAACTGATCTGCAAATTCTCTTATGGAGTCAGCCTTATCAAGATCTTCCCATACAGTAAGCGTTGCACTGAAGGAGGATGCGCACATCATCATAAGTGCAAGACCAAGAGAAGTTTTTATCATATTCTTCATATCAGAGCTCTACCTTACAGTATAAAATCAGAGCAGAAAGCTCTATTAAACCTTAACCTTAGCAACCAGTTCAGACAGCTCAGCAACAGACCTGCTTGCATTGTTGACAACATCCTGAGTCTTCTCCACCTCAATAACAAATCCCTGTGCAGAACTTGTAATATTCTGCATATTTGAGGAAATCTCAGAGGTAGCAGTTGTCTGCTCTTCAGCTGCGGTTGCAATC
>JAZRAY010000212.1:0-39538 GCA_045634805.1 Succinivibrio sp.
CCGTGTCAAAGCTTAATAAAGACTCAGTATTAGGTACCTTTGTTATCATTGTTACCTTCTGCTTGGTATGCTCAGTGCTGGTTTCATCTGCTGTTGTAGCATTAGATCCATTCAAGGCTGCAGCTGTAGCAAATGACCGTCAGGTTAATATCCTGAAGGTATCTGGCTTTGAGGTTAAAGGCTCTGTTGCCAAGACCTTCAAAGAGCATATCGAATCACATCTGATTGATGTTGAAACCGGTTCTCTGGCAGATGACGTTGTTCCTGCTTCTCAGATTGAGGGCTACAACTTCGCTTCATTAGCTAAGAAGCCAGCTTCATCAGTTAAGATTCCTAAGGACCGTGATGTTGCAGGTATCTTAAGCCGTGCTAAGTACATGCCTGTATACTTCGCAAAGGATGAAAACGGCAAGGTTGTCCGTGTAATTCTTCCTTTCTATGGTCAGGCTCTATGGTCTACCGTATATGGTTATGTTGCACTATCTCCTGTTGATGCTAACACCATTCTAGGTGTTACCTTCTACTCACATGGTGAGACTCCAGGTCTAGGTGGTGAGATTGATAACCCACGCTGGCAGGCTTTATGGGTTGATAAGAAGTTAACCAACGAGAACGGCGAGTATAAGTTCCACATCGTTAAGAATGCTGCTGATAAGAATCATGAAATTGATGCTTTGTCAGGTGCTACCTTAACTTCAGTTGGCGTAGACAAAACTGCAGCTTTCTGGTTGGGTGATGCTTACAAACCATTCTTAGAGAAACTAAGCAAAGGGGAGATCATTGTAAATGAGTAAGGGTCCAAGTCTAAAGGAGATATTCCTAACTCCAATCATTGCAAATAACCCTGTAATGATTCAGATCTTAGGTATCTGTTCTTCTCTAGCTGTTACCTCTAGCATGAAGACTGCTTTTGTTATGGGTTTATCTGTAACTGCTGTATGTTCATTAGCTAACCTGGCTATTTCTATCGTACGCAATTACATTCCTAACTCAGTACGTATTATTGCTCAGATGACAGTTATTGCATCACTGGTTATTCTGGTTGACCAGATTCTGAAGGCATTTGCTTACGATCTGTCTAAACAGTTATCAGTGTATGTTGGTTTGATTATTACCAACTGTATCGTTATGGGTAGAACCGAAGGTTTCGCTCTTAAGTCAGCTCCACTTCCATCATTACTTGATGGTCTAGGAAATGGTTTAGGCTATATGCTGGTTCTATGCGTTGTTGCAACTATCCGTGAATTATTCGGTGCTGGCACTTGGTTTGGTATGACCGTATTAGAGTCCGTTAATAACGGAGGCTGGTATGTTCCATGCGGACTATTAGTAATGCCACCATGCTCATTCTTCCTATTAGGTCTTCTAATCTGGGGTGTTAAGTCATTCCGTAAAGATCTTCAGGAACCTCTTGAGTACGATACTCACAGGGAGGATTACTAATAATGTTAGAACATTATCTATCCCTCTTTATTAAGAGTGTTTTCGTTGAAAACATGGCTCTTGCATTCTTCCTGGGTATGTGTACCTTCTTGGCAGTTTCCAAGAAAGTTACCACATCTGCAGGTTTAGGTGCAGCCGTTATTATGGTTCAGCTATTAGCAGTTCCTGTTAATAACTTAATCAACACTTACATCCTAAAGCCAGATGCACTTGTTGTTGGTCTTGATCTTTCATTCCTAAGCTTCATTACCTACATCGGTGTTATCGCAGCTCTGGTTCAGATTCTGGAAATCTTCCTGGATAAATACGTACCTTCACTGTACGCTGCTCTAGGTATCTTCCTACCTCTGATTACCGTAAACTGCGTTATCTTCGCAGGTGTATCATTCATGGTTCAGCGTGAATATACCTTCACCGAATCAGTTGTATACGCTTTAGGTTCTGGTTCCTCATGGGCCCTTGCTATTATCATCTTAGCTGCTATTAACGAGAAGCTTAAGTATGCTAATGCACCAGGTGGTCTACGTGGTTTACCTCTAACCTTTATCACAGCAGGTCTGATGGCAGTTGCTTTCATGTCCTTCTCTGGTATTCAGTTATAAGGGGGAGTCATGTTTACTATCGTATCTGGTGTTGCAATGTTCGTTGCTATCGTAGTTATCCTGGTAGCATTGATTCTTGTAGCAAGAAAGTTTCTGGTTCAGTCAGGTGACATCACCATTGGTGTTAATGACGATCCAAAGCTGGACATGAAGTGTCCTGCAGGCGGTAAGCTTCTAAACGATCTATCAGAGAAGGGCATTTTCGTTTCTTCTGCTTGTGGTGGTCGTGGTGCTTGCGGTCAGTGTAAAGTTAAGGTTACTGAAGGTGGCGGTAACGTTCTGCCTATCGAATACTCTCACTTCTCAAAGAGAGAGATTAAGGAAGGCTGGCGTTTAGCATGTCAGGTTACAGTTAAGAACGACTGTCAGATTGAACTACCTCCTGAGGTATTCGGTGTTAAGAAGTGGGAATGTGAGGTTATCTCTAACCACAACGTTGCTACCTTCATTAAAGAGCTGCGCTTACGTATTCCAGAGGGTGAGGAAGTTCCATTCCGTGCTGGTGGTTATATTCAGATCGAAGCTCCTGCTCATACTGTTAAGTATGCAGATTTCGATATTGAGCCTCAGTTCATCGGTGCTTTCAAGCACTTCGGTTTCGATAAGCTGGTTTCAAAGGTTGATACTCCAACTATCAGAGCTTACTCAATGGCTAACTACCCAGGTGAGAAAGGCCTGATCATGTTGAATGTTCGTATTGCTACACCTCCATTCAATAATCCATCAGCTCCTCCAGGAATCATGTCATCATACATCTGGAGCTTAAAGCCTGGTGATAAGGTTACTATTTCTGGTCCATTCGGTGAGTTCTTCGCTCGCGATACCGAAAACGAAATGGTATTCATCGGTGGTGGTGCTGGTATGGCTCCTATGCGTTCACACATTTTCGATCAGTTAAAGAGATTGAATTCAAAGCGCAAGATGTCATTCTGGTATGGTGCACGTTCATTAAACGAAGTTTTCTATGCTGACGAGTTCGATCAGTTAGCTAAGGAACATCCAAACTTCACATGGCATTTAGCTCTGTCTGACCCACAGCCAGAAGATAACTGGACTGGTCTAACAGGCTTCATTGCTAACGTTCTGTATGAGCAGTACTTACGTGATCACAAGAATCCTGAGGATTGCGAGTACTACATGTGCGGACCTCCAATGATGTCTAAGTCAGCTGTTGATATGTTACATTCACTGGGTGTTGAAGACGAGAATATCCTATTCGATAACTTCGGTGGTTAATAATCACAGTTGCTGTAAAGCAATATGAAAGAAGGCTCAGGGGTAAAATCCTGGGCCTTTAATTTTTTCCTTCCTCAAGCTTTCCCTTCAACGTTACTCGAATCATTTATTTTTACATAATGTAGGAAAATTTATTCTACCCTATGTTTTATATCAGTTTTTTATTAGGATATTTATATAATGTGTAGTAGGTCAAAAAGTAGATAAAATTATACTGTCTCATCCAGAAAGTGACCTAAACTTAATGCATGTTACGCTAAATTAAATCTATGGTGGTTGAACAATAATCTTCAGTTTTTTCCTCAGTTAATAAATTAAGTCAGAGTTTCTGTCAGATCCGACTGCTCATATCCAGAGTTCAATTCTCTGTGGAAATGGACAGGACAGTGCTTTGAAGGAGTCTATAAATGAGTGATATTCAGATTAAAGGTTTAGGTCAGAACAATATTATTGATAATACAAATACTGAGATTATAAATCATGACGAAAAAACTGACGTTGTAAAGTCTCAGCTTCACACCTTCACAGCAACTGATAAAAACCTTGCTATTGCTTTTGCTGATCTGCTGTCAGGAAAGAAAGTCCCATCTGAAATAACTATCATTGATCCTAATACCGGCAAGGAGTCTCCTGAGTTAAAGAAAGATCTGTGCAAGGCTGCGGTGAAGGTTGCCACTGCACTTATGACAGCAAATCCAGGCAGAGAAACAGTTATGGGCTTTGTGCTGGGAGATTTCACTGTTGAACTGCGTAGAGAAAATTCAGGCAAGTTCTTTCTGACAATTGAAGGTCTGGAGACAGAGAACAACAATATTATCGATGAGGAAATTGATATTGCAATGCCTGAGAAGGATATTGTGGAAGATAACAATATCAGGGAGCCTGAATATTTCAATAAGCAGGTTGATGTCAATGACACTACCAGCAAATTTGCCTCAATGATTATTGATGATGTGCTGCAGCATCCTGAGCTCTATAAAGAAGATACAGATAATGATGAATACGTTGATAAAGGCAGGAAAGGATCCTTTGGAGCACTTGAACAGCTGTTGGTTGCAGGTGAGCAGAGCCCTAAATCAATTATAAGTCGCAGCCAGCTTGTTGATGCGCTTAAATTAAGACTAAATCTTGAGCCTAATGAGCTTGTAGCTATCGGTACCAAAACTCTAAGTCACTGGGCTTCTCAGAGTGTGCTTGATCCTAAAATGACAGTAGCAAGCATTCGTAAGGAAATCAATGAATACACCAAGAATCCAATTATTCTTGAAAGTGTAAACTCCATAGAAGCTGATAAAGACATGGAGATGCTTGAAAAGCTGCTGGAGAAGACACCTAATATTGTTAACTCCAAGGTTGATATCTCCAATATCGGTCAGGTAAGAACCGATCCTCAGGAGGGAATGACTCCTAAGCAGAAGATCATCCATAGTTTTATCGCTGATCTGGTAATGCCTGCAGATACTTCTTTATATGATTCCAATGAAGGCAAGGGTGCAAACCGTATCAGAGAGGTTATGCTGCAGCATCCTGAGGCTGTAAAAATTTTAATGGAGGATGGTTTCAATACTGGTGTCTATTCCTTAGAAGGTATTCCTGAAAGCTTTAAAGCAGCGATATTACCTGTGCTCAATAACATGATTATAGAGTTAACCTCCAAGTATCCTTCTTTACTGAAAAACGAAAACGAACAGAAGGCACTGGGTGACCAGATCCAAAAGGGGCAGGCTCAGCTTCAACTGGATCTGGTAAAGACTCTTATCGGACAGATTTCAATGGATACCTTTGAAAAGCTTGATGGTGTCATAAATACTGCTGTGGATAAGGCTGCCGAAGAACAGCAGCAGCTTGTTACAGAAAAATTCACCGCCACCCTTCTGAATAATGATGAGGCCAACAAGAAGTTAAAGTTTGTTCCTGCAGATCAGATTGATTTTAAGAAAGTTGTTAATGATATTCGAAAAACTCCAAAGCCAACACCTGAGATGGTTCGTAATGATCCTGAGGGAGCAGAAGCAATTAATAAACAGAGAAACAGGGAATTAGTGAAGGCCGTGTTGGAGGTATACAAGCTCAATAAAGAGGTATTTCTGGCAGGAATGAAGATAAGAAAAACTCCTGGTAGTATGAAGATGAGTATCCAGGATAATCAATCTGTCAACGGCCTTTTGGATTTCTTCATGACTCTCTGGATGAATGGCGTACCAAATGCTGTGGAGCCTAAGGATTATTTTACAGATGAAGGCAGAGCATTCTTTGATACTGTTATTCTGAATGAAGAGGCGATCTATAACACCCTGATGCCTACCTATCAGGACATGTTTGAAAGATATCTTACACGTTTTCTTGCCGAAAATGATGACTCCGGAAAGACAGCAATGCAGAAAGATCTTGAAGCTTTCTTAAGAAAAGATGTTCTTAAGCAGTTTAATATCGATCTTTTGAATCCTACTTTATCTCAGATGTCAGCAGAGCCGGATGAATTTAACAAGCCTGGTATGGGCAAACTGATTAAGAATGTGCTGATGAGTTATTTCAGCACCAAGCCAATTGAACCTCAGCTGCCTGAGGGCCTATCTCAGGATCATATCAATCTGGCAAAGACACTTGCAGCTTCCAAGGATGCTAACCCTAAGCTTCCTGCTGGTCTAACTGAAGAGCAGCAGACCATGCTTCGTGAGGCTATCAGCGCTATTCGTGAAGCTAATACCTTTAACGAGAAGCTGCCTGAACTTCTGAAGACCAGAATGGTGGATAAGCGCTCCATGATTTCATCAATGATTCGCTATTCCAATGAGAATACTTCAGATGCGTCAAAGCTTGGTGCTATGCTCAAAGGCGCTGGTCCTCTTATGCACAAGCTTCTGCAGGGCTTAGAACTTCCTGGCATGGATCCTGATTTTAAGACTGCGCTTGATGATATGAAGTCCAATCTTAATCCAATTGATCCTAAGTATGTACAGGCTCAGATGCTTAAACTTGTGGAAAGCTCAAACGGCAGTATCCTCAAGCTGAGTATTAACAAGCCTCTGGGTGCAGCCTCTGTTGGTCAGGCCTTCCTGGTAACCGTAACTCCTAAAGACGGGGAAGCTTATCAGGCTGTGTTAAAGATTATCCGTCCTGAGGTTTCAGTCAAGACCAAGAGAGAGTTTGAGCAGTTTATGATTGAAGCAAAACGTATCCCTGGTATGGAGGATACCTATAAGGGACTTTATGATCAGTACAAGAAGGAATTCAGCCTACAGCTGGAGGCTGATAATATCAAGCTTGGACAGCAGGTCTACAATGATGGAATAGACATGGACAGAGTGGAGACCATGTCACTGGTTGACGGTATTCCTGCCACAGAGACATCAATGCTGATTAAGCAGGCTCCGGGCGATACACTGGATCGTTACATTAAGAAGACCAAGGCTAGAATTGATGAGATCAGGAGTACTCCTGTAACGACAATGGAGCAGTATATCAACAATCGACTTGAACTGCAGACACTGTACAGGCAGATGCGAGATATTAATCAAAGTCTGGGTGTAACTGCGAAAAAATGGCTGAATAAGTGTCTGTTCGCAGAAAGTGGCTTTTTCCATGGAGATATGCATCCTGGCAACCTGATGGTTGCACCTTCTGATCCTACTGATCCTCAGAGCAAAACCAAGATTACCATTATTGATTACGGTAATGCTTCAAAACTGACTGAAGCTCAGACCAAGGCTATCCTCAAAGTAAATGTTGCCTGTTCTTTCGGCGGTGTTTACCAGTTTGAAGCGGATTCTGAGCAGAAGCCTATTGTTGAAAAGAATACTGTAAATATGTTTTTATCCGGTTTCAAAGCACTTCTGTCTGAGGGGGATCGTAAACTCTTTGAAAAAAGAGAGAAGGAACTTGTAGATAATGTGATTAAACCTGTTCTGCTTAAGGGCGCTAAGAATGAGGTTGGCGTAAGACTTGCGCTTCTCATCAGAAAACTTCAGCAGGCGGGAATTCCTATTCCAGGTGCTATCATCAATATGGCGGAAAGTGAGAAACGTCTATCCAACGGCATTGATGAGCTTAACGCTATTACTGATGAAGTTGAAAGTATGCTGCTGAATTATCATCCTGCACATATGGGAGAAACATCTGACCCTATATATGGTCTGGTCTACAAATCTGTTACGAAGGGCGATGCCTTTACTGAGAGGAAATATAATGAATTTAAGGAGGAGTTCTCTTACGACCTGAATGCTAATGCAAAGGTTGTTGATGAGATGAAAAAATCCTTAGCCATGAATAATAATACTCAGGTTAATGGAGATAACATTGATCCTAAGCAGATAGAGGATTACAAAAAAGAAGTTAAGGCAAATTACGAAAAATTCAGACAATGTGAAGCCAGACAGACCAAATTACTCATGAGAATTGAAGATGGCTTTAAGTACCCTCTTGAAGATATGTGGGATAAGAAAGCTTTCCTTAAGTCTGGCGGTGCTACTCATGCAGAATATAAGCAAATTGATGATATGCTCATAGGTCTGTACCAGTTATCACCTAAAGAGAGTGATCCTCTGTATGATCTGCATAAAAAGTTCCTTGATGCTCGCAGCAAAATAAGTGAGGACACTTTAAAACAGATTAGAGAATGCGAAAAATCTCTCAGTGACAATAGGAGGGGATCTTTTGAAAAGATAACTGAAGCTCGTGATACTATTGCCGGCTTAAGCAAGACTAATCCTGATGTTGCCGAATATATGCAGATTCGCGAACAGATGGCAGCTATTATTAAGGAGCGCATGCTTTCTCTTGCACTAACCATAAAGAATGAGATGCCAAATGCAAATCCTGCAACTGATCCAAGACTTGGAAACAAGAAGGATTTGACTACTGTAACCGTCGATATGGTTACAGATAAGGTTTCCGGTATAAGGAATGCCTTAAGCTTTGCCGGTGAGATGGGCTATGGATTCTTGGATCTGACATTAAATAGGAATAAAGCGAGAACTTATTTTGAGATTCTTGGTGACAAGTTCCTGGATCAGGAGCATATGGACAGAATTAATAACGCTGTTAATGTGAAAAACTAAGATCTGTTATTTCCAGCTAAGTTTTCAGAAACATACTGGTATAGAGTCGAAATTATCATTAAATCCTGATTAAGGATGGTCAGATAAGGCGATGCGGTGTTCATTTCTGCGTCGTCTTTATTTTGAAATTTGAAAATAATATATTTGAAAATATAATATTCTCAAATATATTATTTTTTAGTGGTGCCTATGAAGTTTGTTGTCAGACTGGATGAAATGTCCACTTTAGAAAATGAATATAGAAGACAGAGTGCCTCTTTTGTAGTTGTTTATGGACGAAGAAGAGTTGGAAAAACCGAACTAATCCGTAATTTTATAAAGGATAAGCCTGCATTATACTTTCTGGCAACCGAAGAGTCAGAGAGCCTGAACAGAGAGTCATTTAAAAGACTGGCCGCAGACTATTTAAATGACGCTCTTCTTCGTGAAGCAGCAATAGACCGCTGGGATTTGATTTTTGAACGTCTGGTATCATCATCTGACTCTAAAAGATTAGTAATCGTAATTGATGAGTTTCAATACATAGGAAAAAACAATCCTGCATTTTTGTCTGTGTTTCAGCGTATCTGGGATAATCTGCTGTCAAAGAACAACGTTATGATTATCCTGTGCGGCTCTCTTGTTTCAATGATGATGTCGCAAACTCTAAATTATGATGCTCCTCTTTACGGAAGGCGAACTGCCCTGATTCATCTTCGCCCATTTACTTTTGAAAGTTACAACGAGTTTTTTGATTCTCAGTATTCAGAGGAAGACCTGGTCAAACGCTATAGTCTGACAGGAGGTGTACCTAAATATATCGAGATGTTTCAAAATTCCTCTGATTTGAATAAAGCAATTGAGGATAGTCTATTGAATGTATCCAGCTATCTCTATGATGAACCATATTTTCTTATACAGAAAGAAGTCTCTGAGATAGGGAGTTATTTTTCAATTTTAAGAACCATTGCTGAGGGAAATCATAATATATCAAGCATAGCGACATTAGTACAACAGAAACAGACTAATCTTCCGCGCTATCTGAAGGTTCTTGTCGACCTTGAGCTATTACAGAGAGAAGTACCTGTAACAGAGAATAATCCTGATAAGAGTAAAAAAGGACAGTACCAGATTCGAGATAATTTTTTTAGATTCTGGTTTAAGTTTATTTATCCGAACCGAAGTTATCTGGAGATGTCACATAGTGATGTTGTCATGAACCGTCTTTCAAAGAACTTTGTTGATGGGCACGTAAGCTATGTTTTTGAGCAGATCTGTCAGGAAAAGCTATGGACTCTTTCTGCAGAGGGGAAACTTCCGGGTCTTTTGGAGAGAGTAGGTCGCTGGTGGGATAATTCTCATGAAATCGATGTCGTTGGTCTTTCTGAGACTGATAATCTCCTGGTTGTTGGTGAATGTAAATTCTGGAATGGACCTGTTGGCGTAAATATTCTTACCGCGCTAGAGCAGAAAACTGCTTTTATTGACTGGCACAGGGACTCAAGAAAAAACATTTACATGATTTTCAGCATCAACGGTTTTACTGAAGAGCTTAAAGCTGTAGCAAAAGCCCGAGATGATGTAATGTTAATTTGAGAATTCTGTCGCAAAAGAGTGTGTCAGAACAGAATATCGACTTGGAATTAAAACGTATATTCTCTTATACGGCGATGCATCATATTGAAAAATCGATTTTTTCTTATATTAAACATAGCCTGAGCATTGTTTCTTATCACCAAAAAAGGATTTTTTTTGGAATAAGGTATATAAACGTTTTCAATAGTAATATAATCTCTGCAGAATATTGAAAACTATAGCAAAAACATATAAAAATGAGGTTTCTTTCTTACTTATCCTTTCTGTTTCTAACTGGTACCTTTCAGGTTGCACAAGCTGCAAATATCTGGGAATCAGGCGAGCTAACCTATCCAAATAATGAGACAGAGATAAGCGCATTTGTTAATACTGCGGGAAACACTCAGCTTCAGGCGGTTCTTTGTACTAAGGACGCAAGCAATTCCTACCGATTTACATTATTACTTCCAGAAAAGCTCGATTCAGATTCAGTTATTAAAGTAATGATTAAAACTGATGAGTCTGAGGTTGAGGCATATGCAGAAGTATCTGGCAACAGCATGGATATTCAGATTGATGAGAATCTGATGCTGTCTATTCCAGATTCATCCAGAATGGTTTTATCCTTTGATAAGGATGATGCTGATTATCTGAAGATTCCTTCTTCAATTGAAGTTAATATGCATGGTGCTGACATGACCATTCGCAACGTGGCCTCAGAATGTACTGCACTGTGTATCGGAAACGGATTTAAGTGTAACTATCCTTTACTCTCTTCACTGCTATGGCCAAGAGATCAGTATAGGGATGTTCATATCGATGATATTGATGAGCTCTGTACTACTGCGGTTATGCCTGGATACTTCAAATTCAATCCTACCAAGGCATGTAAGCTGGCATTAGACCGCTTCTATAAAAAGGAAGGTGTTGGTCCTTTATCTTATATTTATAAGCTCTTCAAAGATAAGAATTCTATTTTCCAGCAGTATATTAAAAACTGGAATGAGGCCGTTGCTCTGTGCCCATATTCAGCACTTGATCTTCCTGTTACTGCAAGTGACAAGGAATGGTACCTGATTCTGTATTCTCTGGTTGGAAAGAATCACATCAGAGAATTTCCTAGCAGCTACTACTCTGTAAAGAAGTATGCAGACGATCCTACCACTCTGATTTACGATATCGATAATCGTTATGAAATGGAGCTTCTTAAGTACTCTTCCGTACTCTACAGAAGAGTAAAAGGTTCTGTATCTGCAGTAAATGCTGTTGAGAAAGCTTTAAAGACCTGGATGGATTTTTACCGACAGCTTGCTTCATCTCTGCCATCAATTCATCAGGCTCAGGCAATAAGACCTGTTGTTTACAGAGAAATGATGCTGAGAGTCTGGAATCTTGCTGGAAAACCTACAGGACTTAAGATCCTTCCTGAAAACATGTTCAGACAGGGAACTAACGGTCGTCCTATCACTACAGAGCCTCTTGAAACTCAGTGCTCTTTCTTTGAAGGAAGCGGTGGAGATCAGTTCTTCTTTGCATCAGAGGACTGCATAAAAGGCTTTAATGACTACATGAGAACTTCTCCTCTGAACAGCAAACTGTATCAGAACGTTGTTGATTCATGGAACAAGTTCGCTTCCAACTGGGCAGCATCCCAGTTCTATACAGATGGAATTGATGACGCTGTAGGTGAGCATCCTCAGGCAAATCTTGCTCTGACTATGATGTCTTTATTCAAGATCTATGGATTTGGTGATTACTTCCTTCTAAGAGAATGTATTTCAAGCCGAGATGCAGATATCTGCGGATATGAGCAGCATAAGGCTTACAGCACCTATTCAAAGGAATTCAATAACAGACTGGATTCTATTACCAACGCATCAGACAAGGATGGAAGTCAGCTGAATGCCTTAAATGAGCTCTGGCTTGATTACTATCATAATCTTGAAGAGTATCTTAAGGATCTGGTGCAGAGAAATGTTGTTCCTCTATGGCGTGCTGAATTTGCCAAGGCTCTTGCCTGTGTAGTTCAGACCAACGCAATTCTTAACTTCCCTTATGACAGGGAGGAGTTCCCGGAGTTATCCTCTGATGAGGAATTTGAAGGAACTGATTCTGCAGGTAAGCACTTTACCTTAGAGCAGGACCGCAATAAGACTCCAGATGAAATCATCCCTCAGCAGGATGAAGATATCATCGATGATGATATCATCATTCCAGAGTAGCTTTAGATCTGATCTAAGGCTGCTTTAAGTTCTAAAGACAGCTCGTTTTTCTGAATCAAAGATAGTGGCAGACCGTTGATGTCGGTGATTGCAAAGTAGTCATCTGCTCTTTCACCGGTGGTTGTAATACGGGCTGCACTGATCTGATAGCCTAGTTTTGCGAAGGTCAGGCCGATTCTGGCAAGAAGACCATGTCTGTCCAGGGTAGAAATTTCCAGTTTGGTCTGTTTGTCGGTTTCAGAATCAAGGTAGACGATTCTGGTTGGAACATCGAAGATCTTTCTTTCAGTCTTTTCTTTAGGTAATACAAATGAAGTTGAAGTATCTTCAATTTTACCCAGGATTGTTTTTCTCAGACCGTTAAGTCTTTCGGTGTCAATTGGCATGCCTTTCTTGTTCTGGAACATGATTGTACACAGAACGTGAAGCTTGTTGGTCAGGAAGACCTGGGCACTTACCACGTTAAGTTCTTTTGCTGCCATGGTTTTGGCGATATTGCCAAACAGCATTGGTGAATTATTCTGAGAGTATATGAAGAGCTCTGTACCGATATTAGGGGTCTGTGAGAACAGTAATAAAGGCTTATCAGCAGAGTCATATCTTAGGATATTCTTTAAATGCCATGAAATATCTTCAGGCTGATAGTGCATGAAGTATTCGATAGGAAGCTGTCTGATGTATCTTAAAAGATCTGCCTTGTTGCATTCTGTTAAAAGCAGAGACATAACTGTCTTCTGTTTGTCCAGTGCCTTTGTCTTTATGCTTGCGGCAATATCTGCGGTTTCCTGACTTAAGGCGAATCTTACAGACTGATATAGCTGTCTGAAGATATTATCCTTCCAGGAATTCCATACATTCTCGTTGGTTGCGGAGATATCCGCGATGGTCAGGCAGTAGAGCTGATTTAAGTGCTCTTCATCCTTTACGAAATAGCAGAAATTCTTGATTACCTCGATATCGGTAATATCACGTCTGGTTGCAGTAGTATTCAGCTGAAGATGCGATTCTACCAGCCAGCTTACCATCTGAGTCTGGTATTCAGAGAAGTCATGAAGTCTGCAGAACTGTTCTGCTTCCTTAGCACCCTTTACGGCGTGATTGCCTCCGCGACCCTTGGCTATATCGTGAAGCAGGGAAGCTGTAATCAGAAGCTCGTGATCATTGATTCTCTTGTAAACGCTCTTAAAGAGCTGATACTCAGGTAATTTGGAATGAGAAAGCTCCTGAACGTTCTTGATAACACGGATTGAATGCTCATCCACACTGAACAGATGGAATCTGTCAAACTGAGCCAGACCTTCGATTCTTGCCCACTGAGGCATATAGCTTGAGAGTACTCTGGTTTCATGCATCAGGTTGAGAATCTTTGGAGCCATCTCAGTCATTGAGAGGATGGTTCTGAAAAGATTACGGCATTCAGGTATGGTGATAAGAGGTTCTTTAAGCTCTCGTCTGCCTTCACGAAGTGCTCTTAAGCAGTGAACATGAATCTTTTCAATGTTAGGTCTTGTGGCGATGGTTATGAACAGCTCGAGTATCTTTGCAGGATTACTCTTGAAGAGTTCCTGATCAAGAACGTCGATATAGTGTCCACGCTGAACAAAATCTCTGTTGATGAATACAGGCTCAGCATAGTCTCTGCCGACATAGCCGTGAGTCTGAAGCTGAATCAGCTGCAGAACAATATGATTAAGTTCCTTTACACGATGGAAGGTTCTGTACAGATCTCTCATCATGGCTTCAACCGGAGCGTTTCCTTCCTCTCCGTATCCAAGCATTGAGGATACGATTTTCTGGAAGTCCAGTCTTAGGATATTGCTTGATGAGTTGCAGTGAACTGCATATCTGACATCAAAAAGGAAACTCTGGCAGGCAAGGTATTCTTCGTACTCTGACTGTGAAAGCAGACCTACAGAGAATAGGGTGTCAGTTTCTTTAGTACTTAGAATCTTAAGGGCTAACCACTGCATAACCTGAAGATCTCTAAGACCGCCAGGATTATTCTTGATATCAGGTTCCAAGGAGAAAATTGTATCTCTGAAACTGTGGTATCTCTCATTCTGCTCGTCATACTTAGCCAGGAAAAACTTTTCGTTATCCCAGAAGCCATCGGTATCAATGGATTTTTTAAGATCCTCATATACCTCGGTTGAACCTGAAATAAAGTGAGTTTCCAGAAGGTTGGAGCGAATGGTGATGTCGTGTCTTGAGGCCAGGATTGTTTCCTTGATTGTTCTTACAGATGAACCGATATCAAGTCTTAAATCCCAGAGAAAAGACACGAAGGATTCTATTTTGCTTTTTGATTCTGAATCTATCTGATCCTCATTGCAGAGGATCAGCAGATCGATATCTGATCTTAAAAACTGTTCGCGTCTTCCATATCCGCCAACAGCAATCAGGGCCAGATGAGGAGAGTCCTTACCAATAAAGCTATTCCAGATAATGGTCATCAGTTCATCGATGATATCCGATGAGTTTCTGATGATTTCTCTGACATTGAATCCCTTTTTGAAACACTCAATCTGATAAAGCTCAAAAAGAGAAATTCTTTCTCTGGCTTTCTTTATGTCATTAACATCGATACCAGAGAATGAAAAAGGGAAAACCTCCTTGAGATTCTCCTGATTGATCTGTCTTGGAATAGTTATTGATTCAAACATTAACCGCTACTTACTAGTGAGTAATAATACGAGGGAAATCCTCATCTTTTCTTAGGGTTAGTACCTCAACACCATTTGGAATTACCAATAGAGTGTGCTCATACTGTGCTGATGGCTGCTTGTCGGCAGTGGTAACGGTCCAGCCGTCTTTTCTGTTAACCTTTACCTTGTAGGTTCCGGCGTTGATCATAGGCTCAATGGTGAAGCACATGCCTTCCTCAAGGATCAGATTGTAATTGTTCTTGTAATGAACAACCTGTGGTTCCTCGTGGAAGCCTGCACCGATACCGTGTCCGCAGTAATCTCTAACGATTGAGAAGCCAGCCTTGTCAGCAACTCGCTGGATTGCGGCACCGATTTCAGCAAGATTTGAACCTGGTCGGACAGTTCTGATAGCCTCGTACATACCTTCCTGAGCACATCTGCATAAAGCTTCGTTGCGAGGAGAGGTTCTGCCTACGATGTACATTCTTGAGCTGTCACCGTGGTATTTGTCTTTCAGAACGGTAACATCGATATTAACGATATCGCCTTCTCTTAACTTGTGATTGTCTGGAATACCGTGACATACAACCTCGTTGATACTGATACAGGTTGCCTTAGGGTATCCCTGATATCCTAAATCGGCACTCTTAGCGTTTTCAACCTGCTCGATGTAGTCATTCATGATCTTGTCCAGCTCGTTGGTGGTAACACCTGGAACGATGTATGGCTCGATCATTTCAAGAACACGGGCGGTTGCTGCACCTGCAGCACGCATTTTTTCAATTTCACTTGGGCTTTTTAAAGAGATATCCATTGTTTATTCCTTTATTAATATTCGACTCATTATATTATTATTTCGTTGCCGTTGCATGATATTAGGCTGATATTGAACAAATTTTGCAGGAATAATATGTTCTTTTGCGGACTCTGGTTTGTCTGCTTTCCGAATACAAAAAAGCCTTCAGATCCGAATGGAGCTGAAGGCCTTGTTCTGATAGTGTTTTTTTAGATTGAAATTGTTTCCAGATCCTCAGGAACAAAGATATTTCCGTTGAAATAGTGTCTTCCTTCCTCAAGATACAGTTCTTTTCTGTTTTTGATATTCTTATCTTCAGTGTGGTAGAGAATGATGTTCTTTACATTAAGTTCAGTTGCAAGCTCACATGCATCCTTAACAGTTGAGTGGTGCTTTTCATATGGCTTGAAGATATCAGCCTGAGAGTAAAGACAGAATGCCTCATGCATCAGCCACTCGGCATCTCGTGCAAGATCCTTGATTGAGTCATTGCAGGGCTCATCACCGCAGCATACAAGTTTTTTGCCGTCGAGAGTGAAACCGAACTGCTTGGTCTTGGTTGAGTGAATATCAAAGAAGGTTACATCATGGCTGCAGATTTTTACGGTCTCTCTGTCGGTAACAGGAATCAGCAGCAGAGACTTGCCTACGAATTTGAAGTCTTTTTCCAAAAGCAGCATCTTTGCCAGATCGTAGATGGTTTTAATAACCTCGTCATGACCGTATACACGAACTACTCCGTCAAATTCCTTCTGTCTTGATTTCTGACAGATAAGACGGGTAAGCCATACCATTCCGATAATGTGGTCGATATGGGTATGGGTTACAAAGATATCGTTAACCTCTTTCCAGTCGGTTCCTGATTTTTTCAGCTGAGCCATAATGGTGTTTCCACCGCCGGCATCAACCAGAAAGTTGCCGTTTGAATCCTTCATTACAAAGCAGGTGTTGTAAACCTCAGTTGCAAATGCGTTTCCGGTTCCCAGTAAGGTTATTTCCATGTGTTCACCTTTATTATTTAGTTTTAAATCTTCTGAATCATTATTGCACAAACACACCTAAAAATATTTCCCCGTAAATAAGCTTTTTTATCAGTTGTTTTTTAAGGATAAAATTTTTTCAAAATATTTTTAAAAACATGATAAAATAACGTGCCTTTTGTGTGGGTACATGAAAGGTAAATTAATACTCAGTGAGTATGATTTTTTATTTTTTTTAGAAAACGCACACTGTTTGTCAACGTCCATGACTGGGTGCCATTACTATGGTTAGTCAGGCGGAACAGTGGAGGCTTAACCCTAATTTTAGAGGATATTTAATATGTCTACCATCACTATGCGCGATATGCTACAGGCTGGCGTTCACTTCGGTCACCAAACTCGTTACTGGAATCCAAAAATGAAGCAGTACATCTTTGGTGCTCGCAACGGTATTCACATCATCAACCTAGAGAAGACTGTTGAGTGCTACGAGTCAGCATTGAACTTCCTAAGCAGCACTGTTGCTCACAAGGGTAAGGTTCTATTCGTTGGTACCAAGCGCGCAGCAAGCGATAAAGTAGGTCCTGCAGCTACCGCATGTGGTCAGTACTACGTTGATCACCGTTGGTTAGGCGGTATGTTAACCAACTGGAAGACCGTTCGTCAGTCAATCAAGCGTCTAAAGGAATTAGAGGCTCAGACTCAGGATGGCACTTTCGACAAGTTAACTAAGAAAGAAGCATTACTACGTACCCGTGAGCTTGAGAAGTTAAACCGTTCATTAGGCGGTATCAAGGATATGGGTGGTCTACCAGACGCATTATTCGTAATCGATGCTGAAGTAGAGCACATCGCTATCAAAGAGGCTAACAACCTAGGTATCCCTGTTGTTGCTATCGTTGATACTAACTCAAACCCAGACGGCGTAAATTACGTAATTCCTGGTAACGACGACGCAATCCGCGCTGTTGATTTATACCTAAAGGGCGCAGTTGAGACCATCAACGCTGCTCGTGCACAGGTTGTACATCAGGAAAAGGCTGAAGTAGCTGAAGCTGCAAGCGAAGAAGCTGCAAAGGCTGAATAAGTTTGATTGGATCTTTAATATAGATCTTGATGCTATGGCGGGTATCTCGCCATAGTTTATATGAACTTTTATAAGGCCGGTTTCATCCGGCCTTTTACAGATTTAAGAGGAATAAAACATGGCTACCGTAACCGCTGCTATGGTTAAAGAACTACGTGACGCTACTGGCGCGGGTATGATGGACTGTAAGAAGGCTTTAGTTGCTGCTGACGGCAACATGCAGGCTGCTATTGACGCAATGCGTAAGAGCGGTGCTGCTAAGGCTGCTAAGAAGGCTGGTCGTACTGCTGCTGAAGGTATCATCACTGTTGCTCAGGACGGCAACAAGATTGCTTTAGTTGAAGTTAACTCAGAAACCGACTTCTGCGCAAAGAACGCTGAGTTCGTTGAGTTCGCTCAGAAGGTTGCTGACGTTGCTCTAGCAAACAGCATCTCTGACGTTGAGGCTCTAAAGAACGCTCAGTTAGATGGTCAGACTGTTGCTGAGGCTTTAACCGCTTTAGTTGCTAAGATCGGTGAGAACCTACAGGTTCGTCGTGTTTCATTAGTTAACGCAAATGCTGATGAGACCGTTGGTCTATACGTTCACTCAAACAAGCGCATCGGTGTTGCTGTTGTTCTTAAGGGTGGCGATGTTGAGACTGCTAAGCACGTTGCAATGCACGTTTGTGCTGCTAAGCCTCAGTTCGTTAAGCCAGAGGATGTATCAGCAGACGTTGTTGAGCACGAGCGTCAGGTTCAGATCGAGATCGCTATGAACTCAGGCAAGCCACAGAACATCGCTGAGAAGATGGTTGAAGGCCGTATGAAGAAGTTCACCGGTGAAGTTTCTCTAACCGGTCAGCAGTTCGTTATGAACCCAGAAGTTACCGTTGGTCAGATGCTGAAAGAGAAGAGCGCTGACGCTGTTTCATTCGTTCGTCTAGAGGTTGGCGAGGGAATCGAGAAGCAGGTTGTTGATTTCGCAGCTGAGGTTCAGGCTCAGGTTGCAGCCGCACAGAAGTAATTTGGCGGAGTAAACATATAATGTCTTCGGAGCAGAAAAGTAACGTACGTAGAATTCTACTTAAGATTTCTGGTGAAGCCTTAAGTGGAGATACAGGTTTTGGTATTGATCCTAAGGTTCTGTCTCAGACTGCAAAGGCAATCAGAGACGTTCAGGAAAAAGGTGTTCAGACCGTATTAGTAATTGGCGGCGGAAATATCTTCCGCGGTGCTGCATTACAGAAAGCAGGTTTCGATAGAGTATCAGGCGACCAGATGGGTATGCTTGCAACTATCATGAACGGACTTGCTATGAGAGAGGAATTAAAGGCACAGGGTGGCAAGTGTGTACTTATGAGTGCATACGGAATTCCATCAATTACCGCTCAGTACAGTGCTACTGAAGGTCGTGACCTTTTAAATCAGGGCTATAGCCTGATTGTTGCCGGCGGTACCGGTTCTCCTTTCTTCACAACTGATACAGCTGCTGTTTTACGTGCAATTGAACTTCAATGCTCTGAAGTTTTAAAAGCTACCAAAGTTGATGGTATCTACACGGCAGATCCTGTAAAAGACAAAAATGCTACCAAATTTGATGCATTGACATTTGATGAAGTAATTTCTAAGCAATTAGAAGTGATGGACCTCACTGCTTTTGCATTAGCACGTGAACATCATATGCCAATTAGAGTATTCTCTATGAATAAACCAGGTGCATTTGACAAGGCAGCTATTGGTGATGCCGAAGGAACTGTGGTAAGCGATTAAGGAGTTTATATAAATGTTAAATGACGTTCATAAAAACGCAGAATCTCGTATGAATAAGGCTGTTGAGTCTTTAGATGTACGTCTTTCAAAGATTCGTACTGGACGTGCTCAGCCTGCATTACTTGACGGAATTATGGTTGATTACTATGGCAGCCAGACTCCATTACGTCAGGTAGCTCAGATCAATGTTGAAGATGCTCGTACCCTGAAGCTAAGCGTATTTGATAGAAACGCAATCAAGGCTGTAGAAAAGGCAATTCAGCAGTCAGAATTAGGTTTAAACCCTGTTGTTGCAGGTGTTGAAATTCGTGTACCTCTACCTCCATTAACCGAAGAGCGTCGTAAAGAGCTTGTTAAGATCGTTAAGAACGAAGTAGAGCAGTCAAAGGTTGAAATCCGTAACATCCGTCGTGATGCTAACGCTGAAGTAAAAGACCTTCAGAAGAACAAAGAGATTTCAGAAGACGATCAGCGTTCAGCTGAAGAGAAGATTCAGAAGCTAACCGACGCTTCAATCAAGAAGACTGATGATCTTCTAGCAGCTAAGCAGAAAGAATTAATGGAAATTTAATTCATCTGTATGCCGATTAGTCAAAACACCCCGGGGAGCTTAATCGCTCCTCGTCATTTAGCCATAATTATGGATGGAAATGGTCGATGGGCACAATCTCGAGGAAAACAGCGAGTAAGTGGTCATCAGGAGGGGGCTAATGCTGTTAGGCGTGTAATCACTGAGTGTGCAAAAATGGGAGTTAAGGAATTAACTCTTTTTGCATTTTCTAGTGAGAACTGGAAACGCCCAACAATGGAAGTTAACGCCCTTATGACATTGTTTGTCCAGGCTATCCGTAAAGAAAGCAAAAATCTTTTAGAAAACGGTATCCGTACCAGAGTTGCTGGCGATATATCCCGTTTTCCTAAAATTCTTCAAAACCAGATTAAGAAGCTTGAACAATTAACTGCTGACTGTGATGTCATGAAGCTTAACATCGCTGCAAACTACGGCGGCAGATGGGACGTCCTTCAGGCATGCAGAAATCTTCTGGATTCATACAGCAAAGAGCCTTTTGACATTGAATCCCTGGATGAAGAGAAATTTACAGAGAATCTGAATATTATTTCAGATGTCGATCTGATGATCAGAACCGGCGGAGAACAGAGAATCAGTAATTTCCTTCTCTGGCAGGCTGCATATGCTGAGCTCTATTTTTCAGAAACTTTATGGCCTGACTTCGGTAAAGAAGATTTAATTCAAGCATTCACTTTTTTCAACAGCAGAGAACGTCGTTTCGGTATGACTTCTGCTCAGGTACAAAAAAAGGATAATCAATAATGTTAACAAGAATCTGTACAGCTGTGGTTCTGATAGTGGCTGTCCTGGCATGGTTATTTAAAGCAGATTATGCGATTTATGCCATGGGATGCCTGTTTATGTACGCAGTAGGCGCTTATGAGATGGGCCCTCTATTAGGATACAAGAGCAGAATTCCATTTATTCTGATCTCCTGCATCTGTGCTGTTCTTTCCTTTATTGCTGTTGGAAATCCTGGAAATTTTATCAATACAGGCATTCCATCAATCGCCCAGTATATTACTGTGGCAGGTATGATAGTCTGGATTGGCTGTTTACCTTTATTGATAAAATATCCACAGAATACAGCATGGCATAACAGTATTGTTCTGAACACCATTATCGGTATTCTTTTACTTGTTCCTTTCCTGATGGGCCTTCTGATTCTAAGAGCAAGCGAGTATGCAACCAATAATCTTGCAGGTTCATTCCTTGTTCTGAGTGTTATGGCTCTTGTATGGTGTGCTGATTCAGGCGCATATTTCACCGGCTATTTTTTAGGCAAGCACAAGATGCTTCCAAACGTAAGCCCTAAGAAGACTGTTGAAGGTCTAATCGGCGGTCTTGTAACCGCACTGATTGGTATGTACATCTTCATGCAGTTAGGCTGGTTCGGTCAGTATGCTGACAACAAGTTTGCCTTAACCTGTGCATGTATCGCTGCAATCCTATTCTCTGTAATCGGTGATCTGGTTGAAAGCATGCTCAAGAGAATTGTTGGCATCAAGGATTCAGGAAAAATCTTCCCAGGCCACGGCGGTATGCTTGATCGTATTGATTCACAGCTTGCAGCAATTCCTGTATTTTTAACCTTTATCTGGTTGGTAAGCGGAGAGTTACGTTAAGATGAAGAGTGTTACTCTTTTAGGTGCTACCGGTTCAATTGGTACATCAACCCTGGACATTATCAGAAGACACAGAGATGAATATAAGCTTCATGGTATTGTCGCCAATTCATCAGTTGAAAAGACCATTGAAATCATTAAGGAATTCAAGCCTCAGCGCGTTGCTCTAGCTGATACCCTTGCATGTAAGAAACTGCATGAGGAACTGAAAAAACAGAATCTGTTTGTTGATGTTCTTGAAGGTCCAAAGGGCTGCGAGGAGCTGTCAGGTGATGGCGCATCCGAGATTGTGGTTGCCGCTATTGTCGGTGCTGCCGGATTAAAGCCAATTCTATCCGCTGTTAAGACCGGCTGTATTGTTGCACTTGCCAACAAGGAATCACTTGTAATGTCAGGTAAGATTTTCTTTGATGAGGCCAAGAAATACGGCGCAAAGATTCTTCCTGTGGACAGTGAGCACAGTGCTATTTTCCAGTGTCTGCCTTATGAGCTTCAGACCAATTTAGGCTTCTGTGACCTTAAAAAGGCAAACGTATCAAAGATTCTTCTGACCGGATCAGGCGGTCCTTTCAGAGATACTCCTTTATCAGAGCTGCCTTCTGTAACTCCAAAGCAGGCAGTTTCTCACCCTGTATGGTCAATGGGTCCTAAGATTTCTGTTGATTCAGCAACCATGATGAATAAAGGTCTTGAGTTTATCGAGGCCCGTTACCTGTTTAATGCAACCGATGATGATATCAAGGTTGTAATTCATCCTCAGTCTGTAATCCATTCAATGGTTGCCTACACCGATGGTGCTGTTATGGCTCAGCTGGGACAGCCTGATATGAGAACCCCTATTGCTGTTGCAATGGGCTTCCCTGAGAGAATCGAATCCGGTGTAGCTCCTCTTGATTTTGAAAAGTTAGGTGAGCTTACATTCAGAGCTCCTGACTATGAGAGATATCCTTGTCTGAAGCTTGCAATGCAGGCAAGTGTAAGCGGACAGGGCGCAACTACCGCACTTAATGCTGCCAATGAGATTGCTGTTGATGCTTTCTTAAAGGAGCAGATCAGATATACAGATATCGCTGTGGTTGTTGAGAAGGTGTTAAATACCTTCGGTTCTCCAGAGCTTCACAGTGTAGATGAGGTTTTAAACGCCGATTCTCAGTCAAGAGAGATTGCAAGAGAAGCTGTAAAGGAGCTTGCTAATGGTTAACTTTTTAGGTGGTATCTTCTATTTCCTGCTAGCTTTGGGAATTCTGGTTACCATCCATGAGTTGGGACATTTTTTAGCAGCACGCGCCTGTAAGGTAAAGGTTCTGCGTTTTTCTCTGGGCTTTGGACCGATCATCTACAAAAGAACCGGTAAGGATGGCTGTGAGTACGCAGTAAGTGCTATTCCTCTTGGCGGATACGTCAAGATGGAGGGAGAGAATACTCCTGTTGAAGGAGAAGAGAAGGCAAGCCTTTCTCCAGATTCCTTTAAGGCAAAACCAGTATGGCAGAGAGCGATTATTATCTTTGCAGGTCCTTTTTTCAACATAGCTCTGGCTGTAATTCTGTTTACTATTGTAAACATGTCCGGCATTTCCGAGCGCTATGCTGTAGTCGGCGATGTAACTCCAATGTCCATTGCCGAGGAAACAGGTTTTAAGACCTTTGACCGCATTGAAGCTGTTGAAGGCAAAAAGATTGAGACCTGGTCAGACTTCGTATATACACTGGTTGAGTACACAGGTTCAGACAAGATTCTTGATGTTGTAGTAAAGACAGATATGGGTAAAGGTTCAGCAAGAACTCTTCCTTTATCTTTAAAGAACTTTACTCTGAACAGAAATGAATCACCTCTGGATGTTCTGGGACTTAAGATCTGCTATGGAAATATAACCAGTACCCTGGGTGCTGTCGTAAAAAATTCTCCTGCAGATAAAGCCGGCCTTAAAGTTGGTGATAAAATTGTTCTGATTGACGGTCAGGAAATTGATTCATGGTTCCGTATTCAGGAAAAAATTGCTGAATCAAACTGCAGACCAATGGAGCTCGTAGTTGAGCGCGATGGTAAAAAATACAGTGCGATCGTCGTCCCAGAATTAAAAAATAACTCAAGAGCTAAAATTTCCAAGCCTTTTGTTGGTATTGCAGCGAAAGTCGAGCCTCTTGAAGGTCTTAACCGCATGGTATCATATGGACCTATAGATGCATTTGGAAAAGCACTTAATGATGCTGTCAGCATGTCAAAGCTGGTTATCGTGTCTGCCTACAAGCTGATTAACGGTAGCATCTCGGCCGACAATATCTCCGGTCCTATTGCAATTGCAAAAGGTGCTCAGGAAAGTGCCCAGTTTGGCCTGATTATCTTTATAAGTTTTTTGGCCGCTATTAGTGTAAACTTAGGTATCCTCAATTTGATTCCGATACCGGTTTTGGATGGTGGTCAGCTATTATTTTTAGCCTATGAGGCAATTATGCACAAGGAGCCTAGTGCCAGAACACAGGCCTTTCTGACCTCAATAGGCGCAGCGGTCTTACTGACCCTGACAGTATTTGCTGTCTTTAACGACATAAAAGGTTTATAAATTTTCTAAACAAACAATGGTTTTAAGATGAGATCTCACTTTTCAATAAAAATAGCAAGCCTAAGTCTTGCAGTAGCTTCAGTACTCGGTATGTCCACCGCAGCTTTTGCAGCAGGTGATCCTGTTATCAGCGATATTCAGATCAGAGGTCTGAATCGTGTAACCAAGGGTGCGGTATTACTAGCTCTTCCAATCAAGGAAGGCGATGTCATGTCAAGAGAGAATACCTCTCTTGCAATGCAGAGACTGTATGCAACTGGAGAATTCGATGAGGTTAAGCTTTCACGTGACGGCAGCACCTTCATCGTTACAGTTCAGGAAAGACCAACTGTAGGTGCTATTGATTTCTCTGGTAACGTTAATATCAAGAAAGAGGATCTGGAGAAGGTTATCAATGATCAGGGCATTCGCGTTGGCGACCCTCTGAATAACCAGGCTCTGAACACTATTGAAAAGTCTTTAGAGGATTTCTACCACTCATCAGGTATGTATCAGGCTTCTGTGAAGGCTGTTATTACCAATCTTCCTCGTAACCGTGCCGACATCAAGATTGAGATTATCGAAGGCAAGGCTGCAGAGATTCAGCAGATTAACATTGTGGGCAACAATTCATTCCCAGAGGATGTTCTGTTAGCTCAGATGGAGCTTCGTGATGATGTTCCTTGGTGGAACTTCATGGCAAACACCAAGTACAACGGTCAGAAGTTCAGAGCTGATCTTGAGTCATTAAAGTCATTCTACATGGACAGAGGTTATGTTAACTTCAAGATTGATTCAACCTCAGTAGAACTGACTCCAGATAAGAAGGGTATCTATCTGACCATCGCCATCAACGAGGGTGAGCAGTACAAGATTTCAGAAACCTCTGTAAGAGGCGATACCTTAAAGTATGGTGAAGAGCTGAATCAGGCTGTAACCATTGAAAAGGGTGAGATTTACAATCAGCGCAGAATTACCGAGAACGAGAAGACTCTTGCATCTATTCTTGGTAAGTACGGCTACGCAAACTCTGAGGTTAAGGCCTTCCCTGTATTCAATGACAAGGAGAAGACTGTTGAGCTTCAGTTCAACGTAATGCCAGGCAAGCGTGTTCACGTTTCACAGGTATTCATCAGCGGCAACGATACCACTGACGATACCGTTATCAGACGTGAGCTTCGTCAGATGGACGGTTCATGGCTGTCATCTGAGGCAATTGATGTTTCAAAGACCCGTCTGGACAGAACCGGTTATTTCGAGTCATCAGAGATTACAACCGAGAAGGTTGGCGGTTCTGATGATACTGTTAACGTAAATACCAAGGTTACCGAGAGACCTACAGGTGCTATCTCCGGCGGTATCGGTTTCGGTACTGACTCAGGTCTGACCCTTCAGGCAGGTATTTCTCAGAGCAACCTGTTCGGCTGGGGTACCCAGGGTGCTATTAACGCATATCAGAATGATTACCGTAAGCACATGGAAGTATCTTACACCGACCCATACTTCACTGTAGATAACGTAAGCTTAGGCGGAAAGGTATTCTTAGATAACTACTACGGTGCTGATGATGCCGACGTTATCGACTATACCAACAAGACCATCGGTGCTGTTGCATACCTGGGCTATCCATTATCAGAGACTCTGTCTGTAAACTACAGCTTAGGTGCTGAGCGTAACCGAATCAAGAACAACGGTCTTCGTTTCCAGCAGGGTGACGTATTCTTTAATATGTACGGCAAGAATGGCGAGTCTGCAGTTGACTTCATCAACTACAAGGCTGGTGTTGATCTGACCCGTAATTCATTAAATCAGAAGGTATTCCCAACAGACGGTTCTAAGCAGGTTCTGTCTTTAATGATTACCACTCCAAATTCAGATGTTCATTACTACAAGGCAACAGCTGAAACCTATCACTACTTCCCACTCAATGAGTACAAGGATTACATCTTTGCCATGAGAGGTAGAGCAGGTTACGGTAATGGTTACAGAGACAAGAATGGTCAGAAGGAAATCATGCCATTCTTCGATAACTTCTCATTAGGTGGTTCAGAGTGGTTAAGAGGCTTCAAGCGTAATTCCGTAGGCCCAAGAGCTATTTACTGGAACAAGAAGACCGGTTCATGGTATGAGTCAAGTAATTCTATCGGTGGTAACGCCTTCTGGGCAGCTACTGCTGAAATTATCTTCCCAACTCCACTGGTTGCTGAAGCATATAAGAACAGTATCAGAACTTCACTATTCTTTGATGCTGGTTCTCTATGGGATTCTCGTTCAGGAATCTACTCATATGACTATTCATCACCAAGCAAGTACAGAACATCAGCTGGTATTTCTCTAGTATGGATGTCACCACTTGGTCCTCTGTCATTCAATATTGCTAAGCCAATCAAGAAGTACGACAAGGACGATACACAACAGTTTAATTTCAATATTGGTAGCACCTTCTAAATTAAGGAGATATAAACAATGTTAAAAAAATTAGCTATCGCTACTGCACTAACATTTGCATTAACTCAGGTTTCATTTGCAGAAGATAAGGCTCCAGCTGCAGCTTCTCACAATATTTCTATCGCTGTAGTAAATGTTCCTCTAATCATGTCAGAGCTTCCTCAGGCTAAGGTTGAAGCAGAGAAGCTACAGAAAGAGTTTGGCCCAAGAAAGGCTGAGTTAGATAAGATTCAGGAGCAGGGTGTAAAGCTAGAGCAGGAATTAAAGACTGCTAAGGATTCAAAGGCTACTGAGATTCACCGTAAGCTTGCTCAGTTAAAGTCAGAGTTTGACTTAAAGGCACAGGCTCTTCAGGAAGACTCACAGAAGAAGCAGAGAGAGGCTGAGGTTCAGCTAGGTCGTATTGTTCAGGAAGCAATTGACCGTATCGCTAAAGAGCGTGGAATTGATTTAGTTGTTCGTGGCGAGACTGTTGTTTACGCTACTGACGCAGTAAATATTTCTAAGGAAGTTATTGAGCGCGCTTCAAAGTTAAAGCCAGTAAAGAAATAATATTTACGTAAATAGGGTTCCTAATGTTATTAAAAGATATCGCTGATAAGATTGGCGCACAGCTGGTTGGAGATGGCAACATCGACATTAAGGCTGTAGCTAACCTTAAGACAGCAAAAGAAAATGAAATCAGTTTCTTGTCAGATCCTAAATACAAGGCGGTTCTGTCAGAGAGCAATGCTGGTGCTGTAATCTTAAAGCAGTCTGATGTAGAACATGCAAAGGGTGCAGCTCTGGTACTTGATGATCCATATGTTGGATTTGCTAAGGTTGCTCAGTTATTGGATTCTACTCCTGCAGTTAGCGAAGGTGTTCATCCTTCAGCTGTAGTAGATGAGACTGCAGTGTTAGGCCAGAATGTTGCATTAGGCCCTGGTGTACATGTACAGAAAGGCGCTGTTATCGGTAACAATGTTCAGCTTGGAGCAAATGTTGTTATCGGTC
Organism: Succinivibrio sp.; assembly: GCA_045634805.1. Taxonomy (GTDB): domain Bacteria; phylum Pseudomonadota; class Gammaproteobacteria; order Enterobacterales; family Succinivibrionaceae; genus Succinivibrio. Next base: position 27,558 of record JAZRAY010000212.1, read on the forward strand.
CAAATGCAAAGATCGGCGATAACACCAAGATTTATCCTAATGTAAGTGTTTATCATGACTGTCAGATCGGTTCTGACTGTCTGATCCAGTCAGGCGCTGTTATCGGCTCTGACGGCTTTGGTTATGCAAATCAGCGTGGCGAGTGGATCAAGATCCCTCAGACCGGTAGAGTAATTATCGGTAACCGTGTTGAAATCGGTGCCTGCACCTGTATCGATAGAGGCGCTATTGATGATACTGTTATTGCCGATAACGTAATTATCGACAATCTGTGTCAGATTGCCCATAACGATAAGATTGGCTATGGAACCGCAATTGCAGGTCAGACTACCATTGCAGGATCTGTTACAATTGGTAAATACTGTATTATTGGCGGTACTTCAATTATCAATGGTCACATCGATATTTGTGATGGTGTAACTCTAACCGGTAATACCGTTGTTATGAGAACCATTGAAAAACCTGGTGTATACTCATCATCTATTCCATGTGTTACAAACAAGGAATGGCGTCTGAATACATCAAGATATATGCATATCAATGATATGTACCATAGAATCTTAGCTCTTGAGACTAAATTAAAAGCCTTAACTGAACAAGAAGAAAAATAAATATTATTATTGGGGGAAAAAGTGACTGATATCGTTGAAAGTGCACACACCTTAAATGTTGAAGAAATCATGAATCTGTTACCTCACAGATATCCATTTCTGATGGTTGACAAGGTTATTGATTATTCAATTGACGGTGAGAGAAAAACTCTAAAGGCTGTAAAGAATGTAACATTTAACGAGCCATTCTTTCAGGGCCACTTCCCAGGCAAGCCAATTCTTCCAGGCGTTCTAATCCTAGAAGCAATGGCTCAGGCAACTGGTATTCTTGCCTTCACCATGGTTGGTAAGCCAAAAGATGGTGAATTATACTATTTTGCTGCAATTGACAATGCACGTTTCAAGCGCCCAGTAGTACCTGGCGACCAGCTGATCCTGGACGTTGAGTACTTCAAGGAGAGACGTGGTATTGCTTCATTCAGCGGTGTTGCAACTGTTGATGGTAAGGTGGTTTGTACTGCAGACCTAATGTGTGCAAGACACTAATTTTTTCTAGGGTGTATTACATTGACTGAATCAACTGGAATTATCGATCCAAGTGCTAAAATTGGTCCAGATGTAGTTTTAGGTAAGAATGTAACTATCCGCGAAAATGTAATCATCGAAGGCAATGTAACCATTGGCGATGATTGTATTTTTGAGCCTTTTTCAATTATCAGGGGTCCAACCACAATTGGAAAGGGAAATCATTTTTACCAGTTCTGCTCCATCGGTGAAGCCTGTCAGGATCTGAAGTATGCTGGAGAGCCAACAACTCTGACCATTGGTGATAACAACGTGATCAGAGAGCATGTTTCCATGCATAGAGGTACTGTTCAGGGACTGGGCACTACTACTGTAGGTTCAAACAACCTGTTCATGATCAATACCCATATTGCTCATGACTGTGTGATTGGAAATAACTGTATATTTTCAAATAACGCTACCTTGGCTGGTCACGTAGTTATTGATGACTGGGTTGTATTTGGTGGTCTGGCTGCTATTCACCAGTTCGGTAGAGTTGGCTGTCACGCAATGGTTGGCGGTATGGCTGCGCTTAACAAGGATGTTCCTCCATATGTTATGGCTGCAGGTCACTATGCAAAGCCATTCGGCATCAATAAGCGCGGACTTCAGAGAAGAGGCTTCTCTGAAGAGGCTATTTCAGCAATCTTCAAGTCATACATGATACTGTACAAGAAGCATTTAACCCTTGAAGACGCAATTGTTGAAATCGAAAAGATTGCAGCTGACTTTGAAGAAGTAAAACCTCTTGTAGACTTCCTAAAGGATCACGGTAGAGGAATCGTTCGCTAATGCCAGTAAGTGAGAATCCACATCTATATGCACTGTTAGCCGGAGAAAGCTCCGGCGATACTCTTGGTGCTGGTCTTATGATGGCAATCAAGCGCCGTGATCCTGAGGCCCAGTTTATCGGTATCGGCGGTCCTAAGATGATTCATCAGGGACTGATTTCATCTGCTAATATGGATGAACTGTCGGTAATGGGCTTTTTTGAGGTTCTGGCCAGACTGCCTAGGATTCTGCGCATCAGAAAACAGATCATCAAGATTCTGCTCAAGGCTAAGCCTTGTATCTTTATTGGTATTGATCTTCCTGATTTCAATCTGCATGTTGAGATGAAACTGAAACAGGCTGGTATTCCTACTGTTCATTACGTAAGTCCATCCGTATGGGCATGGCGTGAGAAGCGTGTAGAGAAGATCAGAAAGGCCTGCGATGAGATTCTTGCTCTGCTTCCTTTTGAAAAAACATGGTATGCACAGAGAAATATGGCCTGTACCTATGTTGGTCATACTCTGGCTAATACCATTCCTCTTCAGATTGATCCTAACGTATGCCGCGAGAGAATCTGTCTGCAGAAAACAAGTGTTGAGCCTGTAAAGGGCAAGATTATGGCTATTCTTCCAGGATCACGCAAGGGCATGATCTCAAGAATGCTGCCGATTTACGCTCACACTGCAAGAATTATCAAGAAGAAGCTTCCTGATACCGTATTTATCTGTACCGTGCCAAACTACAATCTGGCAAGTCTGGTAAAGGATATATGGCTTGAGGTGGCTCCGGATTTATCTATTACCGTTTATGTAGGTAATACTCAGGATACAATTGCTTCTGCTGATGCAGTACTGCTTACCTGCGGAACCATTGCTCTTGAGACAATGCTTTTAAAGACTCCTTTTACCGTTGCGTACAAGGTAAGCTCTTTATCAGCCATGATTGCAAAAAAGCTTCTGAAGATCGATGTATTTTCTCTGCCTAACCTGATTGCAGGACGTAAGGTTGTAAAGGAATACATTCAGGATGACTGCACTCCTCAGGCTCTTGCTGAAGAGATGTATAAGCTTCTTGAGTATGACAACATCCTTATGAAAAAGGAATTTGAGAATATTCATATGGCAATGCGCTGCAATTCAGATGAACTTGCATGCGAAGCCGTCTTCAAAATCATAAATCGTGCATATTCATCCTCTCCTAAGCTTGAGAGTGTTGCTTCAATGCAGAATCCTCAATATTCAGATCCTAATATTGCGGTTAATCCAAACTCAGATGCTCAGTCATCTGAAAAGTCTGAATAAAAAGTTCCTTTCTAATGGCAAAAATTGTATTAGAACCTTTTGTATATCCTGTTGATCCTGCAGTCTTCAAAGTCTGCGGGGTTGATGAGGCCGGTCGTGGTCCTCTGATGGGGAATGTCGTGGCAGCATGTGTTGTGCTTGATCCGAATAATCCTATAGAGGGCCTCAATGATTCCAAACAGCTTTCTGAGAAAAAAAGAGATGCCTTAGAGCCGCTCATTAAGGAGAGGGCTTTAGCTTACGGTATCGGACAGTGTACTCCTCAGGAAATCGATTCTCTGAACATTTTAAACGCCTCTCTTGAAGCAATGAGAAGAGCCTATGAGAATATGGCTTTAAAGTGTGACCTTATGCTGGTAGACGGCAATAAGGTACCTCGCAACATGGGAATTGATACTCAGGCTGTGGTTAAGGGAGATGCCAGAGTTGCAGAGATTGCGGCTGCTTCTATTCTTGCCAAGGTTGAGCGCGACAGACAGATGTACGAGCTTGATAAGAAATACCCTGAGTACCTGTTTGCCAAACACAAGGGCTATCCTACAAAGGCTCATCTTGAACTTCTAGAGAGACTGCCTTTACTGGATTGTTACAGAAAAAGTTACGGGCCGATTAAAAAAATAATAATGGCTAATAGTGACTTAAACGAATTTTCGTTAGATTGATCTCTATCATATTTTGAGCAAATCGATTTTTGCAGTATAATTAAAAATCAGTCTAACTGAATAGTACCCATGAGGCTAAATTCACTGTGATGAACATTAATTATTTAGAATTTGAGCAGCCAATTGCTGATCTATTAGCACATATTGAAGAACTTAAGCGCTTAAGCTCAGATTCAAGCTCAAGTGTTGATTTAACCACTGAATTAAATCAGCTGGAGAAGAAGAATCTAGAATTAACAAAGAAGATTTTCTCTTCTTTATCTGACTGGCAGATTTCTCAGCTGTCACGTCATCCAATGCGTCCATACACCATGGATTACATTGACAGAATTTTTACTGATTATCATGAGCTTGCAGGTGACCGTGCCTTTGCTGATGACAAGGCTATCATCGGTGGTCTTGCACGTCTTAACGGTCAGTCTGTAATGGTGATTGGTCACCAGAAGGGCCGTGATATCAAGGAACGTACTCTGCGCAACTTCGGTATGCCTCGTCCTGAAGGCTATCGTAAGGCAATGAGACTTATGAAGCTTGCAGAGAAGTTCAATATCCCTGTAATTACCTTTATTGATACTCCAGGTGCTTATCCTGGTGTTGGTGCCGAGGAGCGTTCTCAGGCAGGTGCTATTGCTGAAAGCTTAAAGCTGATGTCTGATCTGAAGGTACCAGTAATCTGTACTGTTATCGGTGAAGGCGGTTCAGGCGGTGCTCTTGCAATCGGCGTAGGTGACAGAGTAAACATGCTTCAGTATTCAACCTACTCAGTTATCTCTCCTGAAGGCTGTGCTTCTATTCTATGGAAGTCTGCAGACAAGGCTTCATTAGCTGCTGAGGCTATGAACATTACTGCACACAGAATCAAGGACTTAGGTTTAATTGATAACGTTGTAACCGAGCCTTTAGGTGGCGCTCACCGTAACTACGATGAAGTTGCAGAGAGCCTAAAGCAGCGTCTTGAGGCTGATCTTGCTGATCTGCAGAATCTACCTGCTGAAAGCCTTCTAGAACAGCGTTATGCTCGTTTAATGAAGTACGGATATTGTTAAAAGATAAAGCCGAGCAGGTTCTTACTGAACTTGCTCTGAAAATCATTTCATCAATCGGTCCATCCAAACTAGTCGTAGGACTATCTGGCGGGGCCGATTCTACTTTAGTTCTTCTGATTGCCAAACGTGTAACTGAGCTTGACCCAAGATACAGTGCTCTTGCAGTTCATTGTATTCACGGTCTTGATGCAGACGATCCTGTCTGGTTTAACCACTGTCATAAGCTCTGCGAAACAGTAGGCGTTGAAATCAGAACTCCTAAGCTCAACATTGTCTACGGCAACGGTCGTTCTCCTGAAGAGGTTTCTCGTGCTGAACGCTACAGAGCTCTTTTAAGCAATCTGGATGAGCACAGTGCGCTTCTGCTTGGCCATCAGGCTGATGACCAGATAGAAAGCTTTCTTCTGGCTCTAAAGAGAGGCTCAGGTCCTTATGGATTATCCGGAATGAGATATCTTACAAAGGATGACAGGGGAACTCTCATAAGACCTCTTTTGGAACTTCACAAAAGCGAGATTATCGAGATCATTGAGGCTCTGGGCTATACCCATGTCTTTGATATTTCAAATACCTATATGAAATTCGAAAGAAATTTCATTCGTCTTAAGGTATTACCTCTGCTGCGTGAAAGATTCCCAGGAATAGACAAGTCTGTCATGAGAAGCTCAAAGCTCTGTGCCTATGAGCATGATCTCGCCATGAGATATGCCCGCGATGTCTACTTTAAGGTCTTTGATAAGGACAGATTAAGACTCAACATCTCAAAGCTTGATGTTGATGATGAACCTCTGATGATGAGTGTTCTAAGACTGTTTTTATATGAGAAGCTGGTGATGACTCCTGAGTATTCAGCTGTACTGGATGCTTTAAATCTCTGCAGAATCTCACCTGATCAGAATACAGTAATTCCTCTTGAGGATGGCTATGAGGTCAGACGCTTTAAGAACTATCTGTACATCGTAAAGCCTGGTATCTGCAATGCCATAGGACAGTACGAGCTTGAGGCAGGGAAGACTCTTAAGATTGATGACTATATTTACTCTCTACAGCCATGCGATGATGGTTTTGCCTGTGACAGAGTAATTCTTGATTTTGATTACTCAGGCTCTTTAAGACTTCATCCTAAAAAGCGAGTTCACAGCAGAGAAGTAAAGAAACTCTTCACTGAATATAATGTTCCATCCTGGGAGCGAAATACAGTATGTATCGTAAAAAGCCGCAGCTCTGATAAGGTGCTGGCCTTTGGCGATCTCTTTATCACTAAGGATGCTGATGAGGAGAAGGGCTGTTCACAGAGATATGTGCTGAAAATCGGCCGCTCATAAAAAAAAGACCCAACGTAATAACGCTGGGCTTTAGGAAATATATTATGAAAAAGTCATCAGCTATTGCCATAAAAACATCTAACTGATATTACTTAGAGCGGTCGTTTTAAGAAAAGTTCAAAAAAAATTCAAAAAAATTTAAAATATTTTTATCTTTCTGATTTATCTAAAGAAAATCCTATAAACTTTTTTCAAAGCAAGTTCCTCATAAAATAAATATCTTCCATTAATCACAAAGCTACAGTGATTTATTTATTCAGGTTCGTATTTCTTTCTCATAATTAGGTATGAGAAAAAATATCGGTGAACCTTTATGAAAAGACTTAAAAGCATATTTATTCTGATTTTCCTGTTATTCTCAGGTTCTGTTTATGCCGGCGAAACTATAAAGGCCTTCTTCTATTCCACTAATTCTATTTTTATGGAACACGTTAAGACAACGCTTTCGAAAATGGCAAAACAGCGTGATTACTCAATCAAAATCTTCGACGGAGAGAATGATCCTAAGCTACAGTATGAGCAGCTGAGAAATCATATTTCCATAGGTGATCTGGTTGTAATCAGTATCTACGATGAGGAGTATCTTGAAAAAATGCTGAAGGCTGCCAGTGATCATGATGCCAGAGTAGTTCTTTTTGGAAGCTCTCCTTCTGCAAATCTGGCTGAATCCTACGATAAGGCCTGGTATGTAGGTTTTGAGATGTTCGATTCTGCCCGCAAACAGTTTGATTTAATCAGAAAATACCTTACAAGATATCCCCGTTACGACAAGAATGCCAACGGAGCGCTGGATGTTGTATTTCTTCAGGGACGTGAGAATGAATTCTCTACTCATGTAAGAACCCAGGTTATTTTAGAGAGCTTTGAGAAATATGGAATCAAGGTAAAGCCTCTTTCATACAATTTTGATGATTACAGCTTTTCTTTTGCCTATGATGATTTCAATGAGCAGATTAGAAAACACGGCCTTGAGAATATAGAAATGGTAATTTCCAATAATGACTCCATGGCTTTAGGCGCGATTAAGGCTTTAAACGAAAGAAAATACAATCGACCTCATTCGTTCTTTAATGGACACCGTCATATACCTGTCTTTGGAGTGGACGGTATTTCTGATGCATTAAGGAGTGTTGAGGCCGGTATGATGACGGGAACTGCCATTGCCGATTATACGGCGCTGTCCCGAGTAATTATGATGATTTTTGAGAATGCTCATTCTGACGATTTTCAGAAAATTGTCTGGTATAAGATGGAAGATCGAACTATTTTTATACCATATAGAGAATTTTCGAAGATTAAAGATTATAATGCACACTCACACGCACAAAGACGAATAAAATAGCATTTAAATGAGTTTTATATGAAAAGAGTATTTCAGCTTTTACTGAGCTTTATGTTAATTTTTCAGATTCAATGTGTTATTGCATCTGATGATCTTTACTCCTTTTATTATAATGGCGAGTCAGAATTTATTCGCAGATTCAATGCCGCTCTAAAATCATATGCCAAGGCGAAGGATATTGACCTTGAGATGTTTGATGCCAAGAACAGTTCATCTGTACAGCTAAACCAGATTTACTCATGTGTGTCATCAAAGGATCCTCTGCTCATCAATCTTGTAGATACTGAACAGGCATCTGAAATCATTTATCACGCAAAGTCATACCGTAACCGTATTGTTTTCTTTAACCGTAAACCTTCAGATGAAATCTTCAAGAAATATGATCGTGTATGGTATGTAGGAACCAATTCTGCTGCAGCCGGCAAATATCAGGCTGAACTTATCTGTGATTATATTGAGTCAACCAGGAACGTTGACAGAAACCGCAATGGTGTCCTTGATATCATCATTCTTCAGGGCGAGAAGAATCACAGTGATACCACTGGCAGAACCAGTGAAATATTAAAACAGCTTTCTGATAAGAAGGTAAAGTATAAGGTTCACTCTCAGAACTGCGATGACTGGGATTCTACTGCAGCCTTTAATGATGTTAAGACTCAGGTTTCAAAGGTTGGCATTAAGAATATTGATATGATTATTGCCAATAACGATGCTATGGCTGTCGGTGCTGTAGACTATCTGAATTCTGAGGGTTATAACCTTGGGGCTGATTCTAAGAACAAGACTAAATATATCCCTGTATTTGGTGTTGATGGAATTCCTGATGCAATAGAGTACATCAGACAGAAAAAGATGACCGGTACTGTGTTTGCTGATTTTTCTGCTCTGGTAAAGGCATCTGTTGATATTGCTCTAGATGATTCTCTTGATGATGCAGAGCTTACCCGCAAGATCTGGTACAAGATTTCAGATAGAAAGGTTTTAATCCCATTCGTGAAATATTCAAGCTTTAAGACCTATACAAGAAAGTCTCGTTAATAATTTTTTTAGGAAATGCTGCCAGAAAGGCTTGTGAAAGGAACTACAAAAACCTGAGAAGGTTTTGTAGTTTGAACATTTGGGGATTTATATTTTAGAAGCTTATTAAACTTCTTCCATTACGCTTTTGATTAAACCTAATGGGCTCTTATTCTTATAAGAAATCTCGTGAAGCTTGCTTGAATTCTTTGAGCTTACGAACTGAACCATCTGATTCTCAGTGTCTAGCTTGATTTCAATCTGTGAGCTAGTTGCAATGCTGAAGATTTTGTTTAAAGGTGCCAGCATCTGCTTAATATCATTCATCTGATCTAATTTAACGCTATCCATAAACTGTGACATTTTATCATCCTGTGTATTCATTTTTTTCTGCTTACTTTTTTTTAGTATTTTAGAGTTTACTTAGATTCAGCATAATCGGGAAAATGTGTTCTCGGGAATGTATGTCAAATCTGATTTGCAAGCATTATACCAAAAAACTTTGAAATTGATCACAATATCCCCTTGTATAATATATTTATTTTCTTATCTTTATGAATAATAAAGATAAAAAGATCAAATAATTAACTATCAGATTTACTGACATTTTTTACCAAATCGTCATCATTTTATATAAATATATGAAAATCTTTATATTATGTATTGCGTTTCTTTTATTTGAAAATAAGAAAATTTCTTACATTCTGGAAAAAAATAGAAAATAACGTGCCCTCCGTATAAAAACGAAAATTATCCAAAATTTATGTTTGCTTTTCCACGATCCTTAACATAACCTTAAAACTGTTACGACAACAAAAAAATAAACATAAGGAGTCAATTTTATATGGCTGATTTTACTTTACCACCTCTACCATATGAGAAGAACGCATTAGATGGCTTTCTGTCAGAGCAGACCTTAACCTTCCATCATGACAAGCATTTAAATGCCTATGTTGAAACCTCCAACAAGTTAAAGAAGGGCACCTCTTTTGAGAATGAGACTATTGAGAACATTATCAAGAAGGCTCAGCCAGGTCCTTTATTCAACAACGTTGCTCAGGTATTCAACCATACCTTCTACTTCAAGTGCCTAAGCGCACAGACCAAGACTCCATCATCAAAACTTGCATCTATGATTGAGAAGAGCTTTGGTTCATATGACGATTTCATTGATATGTTCAAAACCTCAGCTGTAGGTAATTTCGGCTCAGGCTGGACATGGCTGTGTGTGAACAACGGAACATTAGAGATTGTAAACACCTCTAATGCAGCAAATCCTTTAACCATGGGTAAGACTCCACTTCTATGCGTGGATGTCTGGGAGCATGCCTATTATCTTGATTATCAGAACAGAAGAGCTGATTATCTGAAGGATTTTGTAAACCACATTGACTGGGACTTCGTTGAGTCAAATCTGCCTTAGTAAAAGGCTTTCCAGATAAAAAAATACCCAGTGATTTCTTTATCACTGGGTTTATGTATTCGGGACATAAAAATGAAGAAAGCTGAAGAAATACTTTCTCCAAGTACTATTTTAGATTGTCTTGCCCTCAAAAAGTTCATATTTTGTAAAAAAATCGCAAAGATTTTTCTAACTATTTGATAAATAAGAATATTATTTTTGCCTATTTTGGTTAATTTTGAATAATAAAATAAATACTTGCAATATAAATAAAAATGAGTTAGCATACACTAACACGAGTTACCTAATACTAATGAAGGTTAGTATGGCAAGCAAATGACTCGTTTGCATGTGTTCTAAATAAGGTGGTACATAACCTTTATAGCGGTTTTGAGCAAATCTCAGGACCGCATTTTTTTTGTGGGTACCTGTAAATACAGCCTATTATATCTCTCCAAAGAAAAAATCGCCCGAAGGCGATTTGACTGCTAACTACGAGGAGCCTTCTATTTAAGAGGCTTTCTGAACATTACCATCCTGATCGTTTGAGTTATCTGAACTCTTTAAGACTTCCTTAAAGGCATTATCCAGATCCTCGATAATGTCATCTATGTTCTCTGTACCGATTGATAGTCTGATGGTGCTCTGGTAGATACCCTGATCGGCAAGCTCACTGTCTGAAAGCTGTGAGTGAGTTGTGGTTGCAGGATGAATTACCAGACTCTTAACATCTGCCACATTGGCAAGAAGTGAGAAGATCTTAAGTGAATCGATAAACTTGTGTGCTTCCTTCTGTCCGCCCTGAATATCGAAGGTAAAGATTGAGCCGCCGCCGTTAGGGAAGTATCTCTTATATAGCTCATGCTGAGGATGATCTTCTAGGGATGGATGATTTACCTTCTTAACCTGAGGGTGGTTTCTGAGGTACTCAATAACTCTGGTGGTATTCTGTGCATGACGCTCGATACGCAGTGACAGAGTCTCTACACCCTGAAGCAGCAGGAATGCATTGAATGGAGAGATGGTTGCGCCTGTATCTCGCAGAAGAATTGCTCTGAGGTATACCGCAAAAGCAGCTGGTCCCACCGCTTCAACAAATGAGATACCGTGATAACTTGGATTGCTTTCTGCAATATGAGGGAATTTTCCGCTTGCAGCCCAGTTGAACTTACCTGAATCCACAACAATTCCGCCAAGGGTTGTGCCATGTCCGCCGATGAACTTGGTAGCTGAGTGAACCACAATATCAGCACCGTGCTCAATTGGACGCAGCAGGAATGGAGTTGCAAAGGTGTTATCTACAACCAGAGGAATTCTGTTTCTGTGAGCAAGCTCTGCAAGTGCATCAATATCAGGAATATCAGAGTTAGGATTACCAAGGGTCTCAATGTAGATTGCGCGGGTGTTTTCCTGAATTGCAGCCTCAACTTCTTCTCTGTTATGAATATCTACGAAGGTTGTAGTGATTCCGTATAGAGGAAGAGTATGAGCTAGAAGGTTATATGAACCGCCGTAGATTGATTTCTGGGCAACAATATGACCACCGTTGGCACCAAGAGCCTGAATAACATAGGAGATTGATGCTGCACCTGATGCTACAGCCAGTGCTGCAACACCGCCTTCTAGAGCTGCAAGTCTTTTCTCTAATACATCCTGAGTTGAATTGGTAAGTCTGCCGTAAATATTGCCCGCATCTCTAAGACCGAATCTGTCAGCTGCATGCTGTGAGTTGTGGAAAACGTAGGATGTAGTCTGGTAGATTGGTACTGCTCTTGAATCTGTTGCCTTGTCTGCTTCTTCCTGACCAACGTGTAACTGTAGAGTTTCGAATTTATATGCCATTTTATTTGCCTCTTAATGTGAATTAATTTAAAAATACTGATAATTACTAAAAATTTAATAATATTCACATTCGACAGTAATAAATTAAAAACTTATGCATACTGACTTCTCCTTTCTCTAATGTCTAATCATCTTGTGTAAGTAAATAATAGAAT
>JAZRAY010000213.1:0-3494 GCA_045634805.1 Succinivibrio sp.
GTTGTAAACAGGAACAGCACTCTAAGTGATGGATACTGTCCAGCCTTTTTACCGATCAGATAGAAAAGAAAACTGATAAAAATACTGATACCGCCGGTGAAGTAAAAGGCTGTTCCGCCTCTTGCCTCATTGATATGTGCATATATCGCCGGAATGAAGGTAATCAGTCCGAATACGAATAATGCCGGGGTAAGTAGCTTTGCTACCAGTCTGAAATCTACAACCACGATGGAATCCAGAATGAATCAGGTCTGAACATCTTAACCAGTTTACGCATCTGAGTATGATCGTCTAAGAATGCAATCAGGTGATCCTTAGGTTCAAAAACAAAGGAATCATCAATACGCACAAACTTTCTTTCACGTTTAACCAGACCCAGAGTAACACCCTTTGGCAGATTCAGATCGGAATACTTCTTTCCGATAATCTTTGAGCTTGACTTGCTTCCTTCAAGAATAAACTCTATAGCCTCTGCCTTGCCCTGTCTGAAAAGACTTACCGACTCCACACCTTCCTGTCTGATTGAGGTAAGCATAGCGGAAATAATTGATTCTTTTGGAAGAATTACTGTTCCGATTTCGCTGCGCTCGTTATCAGATAGCTGCAGGTAGCCTTCGGATTTAACAATTGCTGCAGTTTCAACGTTATGCATTCTTCGCATAATCAGCGAGGACATAATATTGGTTTCATCTGAAGGGGTAGCTGCAATATACAGATCGGTCTTATCCAGATTCTCCTCAAGGATGAAATCCATATCAGTAGGATCTGCATTGAAAACCTGAACTGAAGAGCTGTGCAGATTGATTGCAGAGCGTTTTGCTCTCAGGGGATCAGCCTCAATAAGTTTGATACGATAGTTCTCTGACAGTGTTCTTGCCATGTAATCTGCAATATGGGTACCGCCAGCGATGGTAATGTATCTCTTTGAAACAGGCAGTGATCTGAAGGCTCTCAGATGATGTTTGATGTTCTCTTTGATACAGCAGTAGAATACCTCATCACCCTCGACGAAAACCTCATTTTCCATCTTGGTAAGGTATTTTTCTCTGCCGTTCTCATCTTTTCTGTAGATAGCCAGAACCTCGGCATCTGCTGCATCGAATTTGTTGAAGTCAGATACAAGCTTGCCGCACAGTTTACCTTCAGCGGTAACCCTAGTACTTACAACTACTAAAGAGCCGTTACAGAATGAGCCATAGGCATTGATTCCAGGGAAATCAACCTTGGCTTTGATAATCTTGGTGACCTCATCCTCGGTTGCGATGATGTGGTCAATTGGAATACCGTCCTTACCAAAAAGAGTATTTCTCTCCTCAAGGTAGTCATGAGCGCGCAGACGGGCAATGGTTCTGGTTGTTTTGAAAAGGAAATGAGCAACAGAACAGGCGGTGATGTTGGTTTCATCGTCTGAGGTTGTTGCCACCAGAAGCTCGGTATTCTTGGCACCTGCCTTACGCAGGGTTTCAGGTGATGCCGGATTGCCTACAACAACACGAAGATCAATTCGGTTGGCAATCTCAGCCAGCTTCTCGGATGCTGTGTCAGCAATGGTCACAGCATGGCCAGCGTCAACAAGGTACTTTGCAAGCTCTAAACTTACATCACCGGAACCTAAAATAATGATCTTCATAAAAAACTATTCTTTGATAAATCTTGCGTAGAAGAATCCGTCAGCGTTTAATTCACCCGGAAGTCTCTGATATGTTTCAACTTCATTCCCATTCATTATAAATGGAAGAAGTCTTGCATCAGTATGGCGGGTTAAAAAACTTCTAACTTGCTCAATATTTTCTCTTTTCAGAATTGAGCAGGTGGTATATACAAGAATGCCACCTTTTTTCAGTTTGGCAAAGGCATTGTCCAGAATTTTTGCCTGTGTTTCTACAAGCTTCTCAATATCTTTCTGTCTGCGTAGCCATTTAATGTCAGGATGTCTTCTGATAACACCGGTGCCTGAGCATGGTGCATCTACAAGAATACGGTCAAATTCACCTTCAAGAGAAGACAGAGACTCTGATGCGTCAATCTGTCTTAGCTCTGGATTGCGGTTCAGTCTTGATAAGCCTCGCTTGGTTTCCTCAAGTCTCTTCTCATCAATATCGCAGGAAATAAGTTCAATATCCTTAGCTAAATCAAGGATATGTGCTGATTTGCCACCAGGAGCTGCACAGGTATCAAGAACTCTCATGCCGTCTTTTAAATCTAAAAGAGGAGCTGCCATCTGGGCAGATACGTCCTGAACAGCAACATAGCCCTGCTCAAAATAAGGCAGTCTTGAAACATGCTCCGGTTCATCTAAAAGCACTGCTGATGGACACTGTTCAACTGCAGAGGCACCAATCTCCTTTTTCTCAAGGCATTTTAGGTAGTCCTCGGTTGAGATTTTTGAGTTCTCTACACGCAGATACATTGGAGGATGAATATTAGAGTTCTTCATGATCTCTAAAACCTCATCTGCAGTGTATGTATTAGACAGCTCATCAAACAGCCATTTAGGGAATGAATGCTCGACACATGGATCAGCGCTGTGAATCAGATGAGCTCCCTCACGCAGGAATCTTCTTAAAACAGCGTTAACAACACCAGTGAACTTTCTGCATTTGATTAAATCACAGGCGCCGACAGTTGCAGCAACAACTGCATGAGCAGGTGAACGGGTAAAGATAATCTGGTATAAGGCACAGATTATAAGTGTTCTTACCTGATTGAATCTCTGGTTGATGCCTCTGTCTAAAAGCTCTGAAGCAGTAGTGGACAGAAGTCTCTTGTGACGCAGTGTTCCGTATACGATTTCCTGTACAAAGGCTCTGTCTCTGTCATCAAGATCCTTTGTATACATAGGTAAAGCTGTACTTAAAGAGTTACCTTCCTCAACGGCATTCACGCATAGTGCTGCAGCGGCTCTTGACTGAGAACCTGATGCAATTACCGGCTTTGAAAAAGAAGGCTTACGTTTTGTATTTGAAGGACGTGACTTGTATGGTCCTTTTCTTTGAATATCAGACAAATCTATTTCCTACACTAAAAACATCTTTCTTTGATCTTGCAATATCAGCTGCCTTAACAGGGCCCTTTCCTGGTGCCTGAATAGTAATAAGCTTAATCTGGCCATGGGCACAGGCAACATTGATACCCTCTTTATCCACGCTGACAATACTGCCAGGCTCAAGGCTGCTGTCTTCATTGATAACAGCTGTATCAAAGAGTTTGTATTTGACGTCATTTAAGGTTGAGGTTGCAACTGGCCATGGGTTTAAGCCTCTGATTAGACGGCTTACAGCCTTTGCATCCTGATTGAAGTTAACAGCAGATTCCTCTTTTGAAATCTTTGCTGCGTAGGTAACCTTTGACTCATCCTGAGGTGTTGCAACAGCTGTTCCGTCAAGAACTGATGGCAGTACATCAATCAGAGTTGATGCTCCAAGAGCTGCAAGACGATCGAACAGGGTACCTGAGGTATCCTCATCAGTGATTTTGGTGGTGGCAATCTTGAA
>JAZRAY010000214.1:0-3227 GCA_045634805.1 Succinivibrio sp.
ACATGGTTAAAGAGATTGCGCAACCTAAAACAATGATTGAAACAGCCAGAGTGATAAGCTTTAAACCATTGCCTCTTAAAGCAGCGAAGAAGCTTGGCCCAACCTGAATACCGATTGCGTATACGAATAACATCAATCCGAATTCCTGAAGGAAGTGAAGAATGGTTTCCTCGGAGGTTGCTGCACCGGTAGCTGAAATTAGATCAAAACCGAAATAAGCATGTGCCATGTGACCGACAAAAATACCAGAGAACAGCACGCCGCCAATTCCGACACCGACACCTTTATATTTAAGCTGGCCAAGGCCAATACCTAAAACAGCGCCGACTGAAACGTAAATAATTAACAGGGCAAGAGATGACATTTATAAATCCTAATTGGATAAACTGACATACTATCACTTTGCTAGAAAGTGAAGCTTCTTGTTTAAAGGATCTTTCGATCCTGCTTTATACAAGCTAACCCCGTGTGTCCCACGGTTTTAGTTTGCTTAAAACTAAGATAACCGCCGAAATCTGACCGTTATTTCATGATTTAAATCAGTAATATCGTTTAAATTTCGAGAGTTATAATAAAATTGACAATTATATTAGCCAATTTTATTCCGCGTGTATTGTATCACAGTAGATTTGAGAATTTTTAACTGATTCACATTTTTTCGAATATGTATTTTTTTTGATCTTAACTGTGATCAGTCAGACTATATGAGATCGGTTGAAATATAGATGCAGTTTTCCTCTGGAGCATAGTCCAGCAAAGGTTCGTCGAAGTTTTCGTAGCTCCAGTCGTTGATCTCCTCAATAGCAGCATCTGATGACATAAACTTAAGGCTCAGACATAGCCCCTTAAACTCGTTTATGTCTATAACCTCAGCTTCCATGCTCTTTATAGCCTCAATAAGTTTTCGGGCATTTTCAGAGGAGTACTTGATACTGTTATCTGGTGTATCAGAAATTTCAGTTATGTTCTCTTCAGTCTGCTCAGGAATTTCTTTTTCAAGAGTCCCCTCATCTATACGGATCTGAGTGATTACATCCTGAATCTGGGCACTTTCCTTGAGCTTTGAGTCAATCAGAGAGGAATCAAGATTTTTGGTATCAAAACTGTTGGCTTTAAAGAAACTGTGCTCTGAACTTCTATACAGAGATGATGGCATTCCCTTTGGAACACTCTTCTGTTCCTCTGATGAGCTCTCAGCCTCGCTCTTAACTGCCTTAACTGATGATTTAACATTCATCAGGGCAAAAATCTGGCTGAATTTATCTGTCAGATAGTTCTTAAGAGGAGAGGTTCTGATCTCATCGAGAACGATTTTTTTCAGATAGCTTATGCACAGCTTGAAGTTTGGATTGTTTTTCTGTTCAGCGTAAAGATTACTGTAGTAATTCTTTTCAAATGGCTTTGTACCATGCATCAGTAGTCTTAAGGTATTGAAGAACTTGATTGCATAGACGTTCTGCTTTGGTGACAGCTCCATGTATCTGGACAGTCTGACCTCTACAGTATTAACCGGTACAACATAATTGAAGATGATGAATGCCATCTGAGCCGCACAGAGCTTATCCATAAACTCGTCTGTCATTTCCTCAACAGGCAGAGAGGTGGTGATAATCTTATGCTGCTTGAGCTTTGCTCGTGCTTCCTTTGGCAGAGACATATCAATAGGAACCACCATCAGACCAAGCTTTGGCAGGTGATCCTCAATACATTCTGTAGCCAGGAAGGAGTATTCAATCTTGAAGATGTCACAGAGCTGAGAATATTTGGTAAAGATAATCTCATTTAGATTTCTCTTGATATTCTGTGCCTCTAATCTTCCAAGCTCTCCAATGATAAGTTTTGCAAGGGTATGATCTGTCTGTGGTTTTACGGTTGACAGATATTTGATCATATTATCTGCAACGGACAGTTCTGTCTCAATATCCTGAAGCTCTGAGCTGTTCTCCTGACTCTTAAAGCCGGTAAGGATATTTACAGTATTCTCTCCAGTTACAGGGGCAATCAGGTTTGCAAAAACCGGATGATGAATCAGAGTCTGAAGATTCTTATGAGCATGAGTACTCATCTGTCTTAGTGATTCATCAAAGATAACGTAGTTGTTGAAATCTTCATCATGCTCACTGTTGTATTCAACAGCTGCCTTGAATTTCTCCAGATTTATGCTTCCAAAAACACTGTTTAAAAGAGAGGTGTTTATTAGAGGTCTTATCTTTTTTATTATTGCCTTTACAAAGTAGTCGGTGGTTCCCTTGAGATCACGTACCCATTTGAATCTGCTCTGGTCGTTGCAGGTTACCTGATGGTAGATGTAAAGCTCAAAAACTTCTCTGTTTTTCTGATAGTAAGCTTCAATACTTTTTTCTTTATCTGAAGCTAAAAGAGAGAATAAGGCCAGTCTTGTAAGCTCTGGATAGTAGTACATTCCAAGCAGAAGCAGACTCTTATCGCTGATGCTATCAAAGGAGTTTTCAAATGACTCAAAGAATGCAAAATACAGAGTTCTTATATAAAGGAGTTCTATAAGCTGGGTGTTCTCAAATTCCTCTCTTAGAGATTCAATAGCTTTCTGCGAATCCTTTTTGTCAGAGGACAGATAAAGATTCTTTAAAATAAGACGGATAAAGAAGTTAAACAGAAGAATCTGAATATTGGTTTTATCTGAAGATAAGGTCTTATTACTCTTATCCCTAAACTCAACTGTGTTTTTTATAAAGGCAGTGAATTCTTCAAAATTCTCGCAGTTTTCCGGTTCTCTAACCTTATCCTGAGTGTAGTAAATGTTAGGGAAGACAATGGAGGTCTGCTTGTCATCGGTTGTATATATAAAGTTGGCTGCTCTGTGATCAGGAATATCGATCTCCTGAAGATTTAGAGAACTCTCCTGAGGAATCAGCTTTTCAATATGTGGAGTTACATGACTGCTGATATATCCGTAGATATTTCTTACAAGCTCGTTTTTTAATACTGGTGAGCTTTTGCTGATAATCCCGCATAAATCGATGTGTGCTTTTTCATGAGCACTAAGAGAGTTTATATAGTTGTAGCAGTTGTTCTTTAAATCAAGGAACATTCTCTCTACGAAGCTTGTAGAAATCTCCTCTCTGACAAACTCAGCGTTGATACGCTTTAACTGCTTAATCTGTAAGTCATTTTTCTCTGGCTTTGAAGCAACAAGCTGTCTGTACGCATTCTCAAGATCATTAATATATGGATAATCAAGATTGAAT